>JAULVH010000274.1:16064-20875 GCA_032111105.1 Burkholderiaceae bacterium
TGCTAATTAAAAGTTATAGCCAAACTCTTTGTGGAATCGTGCTTGAATTTCATCGAGTGTAGGAACGTGGTTTTGCCCGCCTTGGCTTGCAATCTTGATCGAACCCATTAGGGACGACAGGCGGCCAATAGTCATCCAATCCATATCTTTGGTTAGTCCGTAGAGCATACCTGCCCGGAATGCGTCTCCACAGCCTGTGGGGTCAATGACTTGATCAACGCGCACTACAGGAATATCAAACCGGCTGGCACTGGTGTAAATTTCTGCGCCTTGTTCGCCGCGCGTAACAACGAGCGCAGAGACACGTTCGGCTACTTGCTCCAGTGAGAGGCCGGTACGCTCAGTGAGTAACTCTGCTTCGTAGTCATTAACGGCTACATAGGTGGCCAGTTCGATGAAGTGAATTAACTCTTCGCCGCTGAACATGGGCAGTCCCTGACCCGGATCAAAAATGAATGGCACACCCAATCGTGCGCAATCTCTGGCGTGCTCGATCATGCCATCTCGGCCATCGGGGGCGACGATGGCAATTTTTACTTTGCCAGCATCCTCAATCTTATTTAGCTGAGAGCTGCCCATAGCACCGGGATGAAACGCGGTAATCTGGTTGCTATCGGCATCGGTAGTAATAAATGCCTGCGCTGTGTAGGCATCGTCAATAGGGCGGATGCAGCGACGACTAATGCCCAACTTGTCTAAGCGATCAAGGTAGGAACTGCCATCTTTGCCTATGGTCGCCATGATTAAAGGATCGCCATTTAACAGCTTTAAGTTGTAGGCGATGTTTCCGGCACAACCGCCAAATTCTCGACGTATACCCGGCACGAGAAAAGCGACGTTAATCTTGTGGAGTTGGTCAGCAAGAAGGGCTTCGGAAAAACGTCCGTGGAAGGACATGATGGTATCGAAGGCCATCGAGCCGCAGATAAGTGAAGTCATAGTGTTTTTTTATTGGTTTTGAAACGGTCTCGGTTTAACAGGCTGAAGTCGACGAACTTATTGGTAAAACAGTATGGTGCTGAAGCCACCCGGTAGTTCGCCGCTGATTTCGAAGTTGATTTGAATTTCTTGTTCTGCACGTGCGGCTATCCCTTTTTTTACCTCAGCAGGACTGAGGTAATTGAGCGGACTAAATACTTTGCGCACAAGAATTTGCCCAACGTCGGTTTTTAATTGCAGGTCGATAGAAGGCCAGGCTTGTACCGTTTCTGCCTGATTGCGAATTAGCGCAGTAAGTGTGTACTGTCCAGGATGATCAGGCACAGGCTGGAGTTGGCTAGATTCCAGCGATATCAGATCGATGTGTTCAGGCAGGCGCACTTGGCAACCCACTCGTGAACAGATGGCCCGTAAGTAACGCCCCGCCTCTGGTGAGCGTGCTGAAATTTCAGCACGATAAAAATAGGTCAGTTGTACCAACAGAGCTACCAGTAACAGAGGTATGCCCAGCCAGAGCAGCCATTTCCATGAGTTCGCGCTTTGTTCACGCTTTCTGGCTTCTTCAACAAAGAGTGGAGTGGGCGTCGCCACCATAGGTGGCGGCTCGCTCGTTAGCTCAGCTTCTTGCGTGGCAGCCCAGGGCTTGCTCTGCAAATCAGAAATGGCTTTTGAGAGTTCATCAAGCTCATTCTGCATTGTTGATGGTGGTGGTGGGCCAGGCCGAGTCGCGCGCAGCGAACCAAAATCAACCAGTGTCATGCGGCCATCGATATCTTCGTTCGTGGTCGGTTCAGCGGCTTCGGTGTAGACAGTTCTGTGGTCAGCGCTTATGTCAGTGCTAGTGTCAGTGGCATAGTCATCACCATTTTCTAGCTGATCACGGCCATTAAATACTTCACGGCAGGCGCCACAACGAACCATACCCTCTCGTAGCTCTAGCTGAGAGGGTGTGACGCGAAAGCGTGTTTGGCAATGAGGGCAGCGGGAAACGAGCATGACACGCTATCTTAATCTATTGGGGGACATTCCAGCCAGAGCCACCCATCCTTCGAACTCGGCGCTGACGGTTAGCTGTATCAAACTTTGGTAGCACGCGATGACTTCTTCGGCCTGACGCGCCAGCACTCCAGAGAGTACCAGCCATCCTCCATCAGCTACACGGCCAGTAAGCATGGGTGCCATGACTTTGAGTGGGCCCGACAGAATATTTGCGACGACAACATCGTAACGTTGGTCTTGACGAGCTTCGGCAAAGTCATCCGGCAGAAAAAAAGTCAGGTCGCACTGATTGCGTTGGGCGTTTTCACGTGCAGAGACTATCGCCTGCGGATCAATATCAACACCGTCGACAGCCTGCGCCCCGACCTTCTTAGCCACCATCGCCAAAATGCCTGATCCGCAGCCATAATCAAGTACCGACTGTGACGAACGTATGTTTACTTCCAGCCATTCCATACACAGCTTGGTGGTTGGGTGACTGCCGGTACCGAAGGCTAGTCCAGGATCTAGTTCTAATATGAGTGCGTTAGGATCGGGCGCATCGTGCCAGCTAGGCACGACCCAAATGTTTTGCCCTATGCGTATGGGTTCAAATTGCGATTGGGTCAGGCGTACCCAATCTTGATCAGCTACGCTGCGTAATTCAAACGTCAATAACCCGTCGAAGTCGCACATCGCGCATGCCTGGTGTACGAGTTCAGCGGGATCGTCAGTGGCATTTATTAATGCCACTACGCGACTGTTTTCCCATGCATGCTCGGTAGGCTCCATACCCGGCTCACCGAACAGCGGTTGTTCAGCGTCGGTACCTTCGTTGGCATCTTCCACCGATACCGACAGGGCACCGACTTCCATCAGCGCATCGGATACGAGTTCAGCCTGCTGACGCGGCACCTCAAGGACGATTTCTGTCCAGCTCATCGCAACCGCTTAATTTTTTTTGCTGGCAAGTTTCTGCTCTAGGTAATGGATATTGGTACCGCCCTCAGCAAAGCGCGCATCTTCCATCAGCTCGCGGTGCAAAGGAATGTTGGTTTGTATGCCTTCCACCACCATTTCAGATAACGCAATTTGCATGCGTCGGATGGCTTGATCGCGTGTGGCACCGTAAGAGATCACTTTACCCACCATAGAATCATAGTTAGGTGGCACGTAATATCCAGCATACGCATGCGAATCAACTCGGATTCCCGGACCGCCAGGGGCGTGCCATGATTGAATACGCCCTGGTGATGGAGTGAACCTGAAGGGGTCTTCTGCGTTAATTCGGCATTCGATAGCATGCCCGGTCAGCGTTATATCTTTTTGGCGGAAGCGTAATTTTTCGCCTGAGGCGATTCGAATTTGCTCTTGTACTAAGTCGATGCCGGTGATCATTTCTGTAACCGGATGTTCAACTTGAATACGCGTATTCATCTCGATGAAGTAAAACTCACCGGCTTCATAAAGAAATTCAAAGGTGCCTGCGCCGCGATAGCCTATTTTGCGACAAGCTTCGGCGCAACGATCGCCAATTTTTTCGATTAATTTGCGCGGGATACCCGGAGCAGGTGCTTCTTCGATCACTTTTTGGTGTCTGCGCTGCATGGAGCAATCGCGCTCGCCCAACCAGACAGCATTTTTAAATTCGTCGGCCAGTATCTGAATTTCCACGTGACGCGGATTCTCCAGATATTTTTCCATGTAGACCTCAGGATTGCCGAATGCAGCTCCAGCTTCTGCCTTGGTCATGGAGACGGCGTTTAATAGCGCCGCTTCGGTGTGCACCACGCGCATACCGCGACCACCACCGCCACCAGCGGCCTTGATGATTACCGGGTATCCGACGCGTCGCGCAGTCTGAATAATAATTTTTGGATCGTCGGGCAAGGCACCTTCAGATCCGGGTACACACGGAACGCCGGTTTTGATCATCGCCTGTTTGGCCGATACCTTGTCGCCCATTAGTCGGATGGATTCTGGTCGGGGGCCAATAAAAACAAAACCAGATTGCTCGACTCGTTCGGCAAAGTCGGCATTTTCAGAAAGGAATCCGTATCCAGGATGAATGGCCTCAGCATCAGTTACTTCAGCGGCGCTGATGATGGCTGGCATAGATAAATAACTCTGTGCCGAAGCAGCTGGTCCGATACAGACGGATTCGTCTGCCAGCTTTACGTACTTGGCTTCACGGTCGGCCTCAGAATGCACCACAACGGTTTTGATGCCCATTTCTCGGCACGCTCGTTGTATGCGTAAGGCAATTTCGCCACGATTTGCAATGAGAATTTTTTCAAACATAAAAGCCTAACCCTTTGTCGACGCCAGCTTGGCGTTATCGTCTGCTGTCCGCGGAAGTTGGCAGTGCTGCGGACAGCGGTAGTCGAAGTTAGCCAATGATAAACAGCGGCTGACCATATTCGACCGGCTGGCCATTCTCAACAAGTATCTGTTTAATCACGCCAGCGGCATCTGTTTCTATCTCATTGAGCAGTTTCATCGCTTCAATGATGCAGACAGTTTCGCCTTGCTTGACCGAGGAGCCGATTTCGACAAAGGGTGCAGAACCCGGTGCCGAAGAGCGATAGAACGTACCCACCATAGGCGACTTAACCACGTGACCTGTCACTTCGGCTGGTGCGGGCTCGCTGACTGCGACTGGCTGAACCGCAGGTGCGGCTGCAGGATAAGGCGCTGATGGGCCGACCGGCGCGGGCATCATCATCATTTGGCCTTGACCTGGAAGCGCCGCCTTGACGATTCTGACTTTGCTTTCACCCTCGGTGACTTCCAGTTCGGAAATACCTGATTCAGCGACCAGATCGATTAAGGTTTTGAGCTTTAGTAAATCCATGCGATGTCCGTTAGCAGATTAAAGTTGAGTAAAAAATCCC
>JAULVH010000275.1:0-7926 GCA_032111105.1 Burkholderiaceae bacterium
CCATTAGTATGCGTACGCATCGACCTAATCGCTGTGCACAACGTGCGGCTACCTCAAGAGCAAATTCAGGTGATTTAGCTGGTTCTAAGCGTCCACAAAAAATGAAGTCCCATAGTTTTTTTTGTGGTGGTGTAGGTTGCAACAGGAAACGGCTGTTATCAATGCACAAACACGATTGATAGCATCGTTCTTTTTTGACGCCATAATTTTCATACAATGCCATTCCACCCTGGCTAGCTGCGATAAACGCCGGACTACGTGCATACGCTAACTGACGTAACCAGCGGTGAATTCGACTCAGCCCTTGCTCAGATTGCACGGTGCCATCTGTCATGGGGACATAGGTTCGCTTGCGCAGCACAGTCCATAGCATGGCGTACAAATGTGTGGGATTAAATCCGTTGCCTATTACAACGTCTGGATCAAACCGCGTAAGCGCAAAAAATACGTCGGGATTGTTATGTATATACCGACCATTCACCGTATAGATACGTTCACGTAAAAATTCATGATCAAATTTTATCTCTGGCAAATTCCAAAAACGATTTGGTTCATTCTTGCAAAAGAAAATAACTTTTAAGTCGATATCAGCCGATGCGGCCACGCGATTAAAAATTGGAATGCGATACGGAGGAGGCTCATTGACTACCAGGGCAAGTTTAGGCATAGAAAAAACAGTTTGTAATAAAAATTAATGTATCGTTTTTTTCCATTGAATCATTTCAGGTCGTTGTGAGGTAAGGGTGTTTGCAGGGGCACGAGCTATTGATTCCAATGCTTCACGATAGATAGTCATCAATAATTGGTAATTGATTTCAGGTTTGTACTTCGACAAGTAGACTTTCCTGTCTGCCTGACCCATAGCTATCATTTTGTCTGGATTATTTTCGGCAAAGGCTATTGCGCGGGCAAGTGCGCGCGAATCTCCTGGTTCTACCAACAAGCCGGTTTTTCCATGAACGACTATTTCTCGTAAACCTCCATGCGCACTGGCGATGACGGGAGTTCCACACGCAAACGCTTCAATGGCTACTAAACCAAAGGTTTCCATTCCTGTGCTGGGGACAACCAGATAGGCGGCTTCATGCATACGCTGTTGCAATTGTGCGGCCTCATGAAAACCGCGGTACTGAAAACTAGGCATCTTTTGAACAAACGACTGCATGTCCCCTTTTCCATAAATAGAAATTAAAACACCGGGTAAATGAAGGAGGGCATCTGCTAGTACATGAAGCCCTTTTTCTACCGATAGCCTGCCGACAAATATGCCTCCGCTACGATGCTCCCATTGCGGCTCTACGCTCGATTCGGCAAAATTAGGTTTTATACGCAGAAGCTCAAATGGCAGACCGCCATCGATAAATTTATCGCGGCAGATTTGATTTAATACGATGTAACGTGTAACTTTTCGCTGCCAGGTACGCAGAAATCTATGCATCATTATCATGCTCGCACTAACCGTCGATTGCGGTAGCGAATCACGATAGCAACGATGAATAATCGCTCGCCAGGGTGCATTTCCTATGCAGTCTTCGCAGTGCTTTCCTTGTCGCAGCAAAGTGGCTTGAGGGCACAACAATCGAAAATTATGCAGCGTTTGAATGACAGGAATATGTAATCGTTGAGCTGCTGTATAAAGCGAAGGTGAAATCAATGGAAACGTATTGTGTGCGTGGATAAGATCAGGTTGAAATTGATCCACTAATTTAAATACATCATTTATAACTTTTGACGACCACACAGTTTGAACAGCTAATTCATGAGCTTTCATGTCGCTTATTTCGCGATTATCACGAAGATAAACCAACACATCATGTCCATGGCGCCGCAGCAGATCGACTTCTGCATCAACAACAGTGTCTTCGCCGCCCAGATAGCGATAGCGGTTGTGCGCTACAAGAATCTTCATGTGCAAGAGATTATCGGTCGATGCTCAATTACTTTTGGAGATGGCGCAAGCTAGTCAGTTGATCGAGGTCTGGTAAGCTAAGTTTTTTCTTTCTAAATCGGGACTTTGCTATGAATCCGCTCGATCTTTCAGCTAAACGGGTTTTACTTAATCAATGTAATGACTTTATGGGCCCCGTGCTGCACGAGGTTTTCAAGGAATTAGGCGCAACAGTGCTGACCGATCATGGCTCACTGGTTGATCCCAAGCGTCCATCCGCATTGATTAATGAAGCCGGTCATGTCGATGTCTTGCTGGTTAATCTGAGTATTCCTGCGCCGTCGACCTTAGCTGCCGATGCCACCGACGATGAATGGCATGAATCGTTTAGTCATATGGTTGATCCGCTTCATCGCTTGGTAAAAGCAGTTTTGCCGCAAATGACGGCCCGCGGCAGCGGCAAAATCATCCTCATGGGTAGCGCATCAGCTTTGCGCGGCATTAAACGAGCCTCGACCTATAGCGCCGCGCGTGGAGCTCAGCTCGCATACATACAGTCCGTGGGCGTAGAGGTGGCCGCCAAAAACGTGCAGGTCAATGCCATTGCTCAGAACTACGTGGATAACCCAACGTATTTTTCAGCGGAGGTACAAGCCAACCCCGTATTTAAAGACAAATTAAAACGCGAAGTGCCTTTGGGTCGTTTGGTATCTGCACGCGAAGATGCAATGTTTGCCGCGTATCTGGCGAGCTCTTATGCAGACTGTTTTGTGGGCCAGATTTTCCCGGTTTGTGGTGGTTGGGTGAATCGATAACCGGTGCTATACACCCTACAACTCAAGCATCTTAACTACGTATAATTTGTATTATGTAAAACAGAGTGTGAGCAGGAAAGCCTTGGTTTATATAGTTTCTATGGATTAACCAGCGATTAACCAGGCATGCTCTCCCATCTTGCAGAACGCTCCCGGCACATGCCGGGATACGCTCTAAAGCAAACTTTAATTCACCAAGCCACGACTAATCCACGATTAACTAAGCCACGACTTATTGCGCTAAAAATTACACGAGAAATCGCGCGATAAATAGTACAAAGCGAGACTATTTAATCGCCAAGGTCTTGCTAACACCGCCAGTTTTTTTGGGTAAATTAAGCATCAGTACGCCGTTCTCATAATGAGCCTGCGCATTTTGATCATTGATCTCTTGAGGCAAGCTAAAGCACCGATATTGTTGGCCCCAGTGACGCTCACGACGCACTAGTTTTCCTTCGTGCTTTTCCTCTTTTTCTTCGGCACTTTCTGACTGTATAGTGACTTGATTGCCTTCAATGGCAACTTGTATATTCTCTTTTTTCATGCCTGGCATATCTGCTTTGACGACATATTCTTTGTCAGTTTCTTCAACATCCATACGTATAGTGGGCTCTACGTCAAAGCCTCTGAGCGTAGGCATCATAGAAAAATCACGCATGACTTCTTCGATATTTCTAAGTGGATCGAATCGAAACGGATCTATACGAGCAATGTCGCTAAACGGTGTGCTGCGCATGAGTTGACGTGCCATATCGTATCTCCTCTGTGGTTAATGAAACTACGTTTTGTCTACGCAGATGCTAAGGTCATCTTGAATTAAAAATGCTGAGCCGGCTCAATCGTGATGTGACTATTTGCGCATACGTTCTTCTTTGATGGTCTGCTCAACAACCACTGCAGCCAAGGAACTCAACTCGGCTGCCAACAGGTTAAGCAAATCATCGGTGGTTATCATTCCTACCAAGCCACCTCCACGATTAACCACCGGAAGTCGGCGTATACGCTTGCCTCGCATAATCCCCAAAGCTTCATTCAGACCCGCTTCTTCCATAATGGTTGTTACAGGTGTTGACATCAAATCCGATGCTGTAAAAAGTCGGGCTTCTACATCTAAGGCTATGGTCTCAACCAATATGTCTCGGTCAGTCACTATGCCTAAGGGTATCTGGTGACCTTCTTGTTGATTCGCTACGACCACCACATCACCTACATGATGTTTACGCATCAGAGCGGCAACCTCCGATATGGGTGCATCTGGCTCACAACACACCACACCGAGGTTGCAATACTCCCGTATAGGCATTTGATTCCTCCTCCTAGTAAACACTTCAAGTTGACATTCGCGCTGCCAGGACACAAGATGAACCAGTCGCAGATTTACCTGCAAACCAAATACCGGAGACATTAACCATGACCCAGGATACCCAACCTCCTCGCCCTGCTCTCAGTCTCGATCGAGTTTCGACGCTTGTATCTGATCTCGAACAAGAATTGTCCCGAGTGTCTATCGACTCCTCAAAGCTAAGGGATCTGAGAGTTGAAATTGATAACTTAAAATCTGCGTTGGCTAAGACCGAAACACATCCCGAAGGATTGCAACACCCATTAAGAAGTACACACAACCGGCTGGACGATTTGGTAGCAAGTATCGAAGGTGAAGCACTACGAGATACGCCCTATCTCGCTGAAATGGCAAGAATACTGGGGCTGGTATAAGGGTCAGTCAGGAGGGCAACTTTTAATCGGAATAAATGTCGAACCTGATTCGACCACCGAATAGCCCCATTCCCATGCCGAATTTTTTAGTGTTTGTTCGTTCTTTACGCCTGAGTACGAATCGTAGTTGGATGTTTGGTTTGTTGTTGTTATCTGCGATGGTATTGTCGGTTTATAAATCTCCGCAGGCTTTGCAAAGCTCTTCGGTTATTTATAGCCAAGATACGTCACTAATAACAAATCTACCGTCGCAGCGACACCAATTAGAGTATTTACTACTGGCGCAGCCATTAGCTGATTTTCCTCATTACATACTCAAATTCAAAGACCAACCTAAATTTATCTCTGTAAAAATTCCTCACACCACGCAAGTTAATTTAGAACGTGAAGTCTTACTCAAACAGGCTATTCCTTATGCAATTGCGACCGATGATTGGTTAAAAGAGCATAGCCAGACAATCGCAGATCCTGAAATATCCCCTTCTATTTGGCGAGTAACTTTAGATTTTTTCCAGAAAAATCTGGTTGGATTAAGTTTGCTAGCGCTAGTACTGTTAGTGCTGAAAAAAGGATTAAGCAATCAATTGAGCAGCACTCAGATAGTGCAACCAGAAAAACTCAAGGGCAGCATGGATGATCTGGTTGGCATGGAGGACATCAAGCGCGAAGTACTTCATTTAGAGTCCATGATCCAACAGCGCCACCTCTACAAGTCGCACAACATGGATAAACCCTTCAACATCATGTTGACCGGTCCAGCCGGAACAGGAAAAACCAAACTAGCCGGATATCTTGCAAAAAAATTAAATATCCCACTAATACAAATCGCAGGATCTAACCTCGAATCCGGGCTAGTCGGTGGCGGCTCCAAGACACTTAACGCAATCTACAAAAAAGCTTGCTCACAAAAGCGCTGCCTGATATTTCTTGATGAAGCACAGAGTTTGTTCATGCCGCGTGGCCGTAGCGAGCGACGCTGGGATGACGATACTGCAAATACCCTGCTTGGACTGCTTGATGGCATCAAGAGCATCGATGGACAAGAAATCATCTGGATGGTTGCTTCTAATTTTGACGACATCAACAGCGATATGGATGCAGCCATGTTGCGACGCTTTGCAATAAAGATTAACTTTCGCTTACCTAATAAGTCCGAGCGTAAGGAACTACTGAGTGTTTTCCTACGGCGTAAAAACGCATCAGTGGTCGCTTGGGAAAATCTTAATTTGGATGACGTCGCAGCAGTAACTGCCAACCTCTCCCCTGCTCTACTAGAAACTGTGGTGGATAGAGCCAGCCTGATAGCTATCGAAGAAAAGTGCCAGATTTACACCGGTATATTGTTTCGCGCTTTTGAACGCTCCAGCCTGGGATTAACAGATCGTGCCACCCTAGCCAACAAAGACAAACAACGCGAGCGCGTAGCTATCCATGAGTTGGGCCATTTTTTCATGCAGATTGATCCGCTACTAAAACAAGGTCTGAGTCTTGATCAGGTAAAAGAACAATCGTCGCTTCTTAAAATAAGTACCGAGTCTGTCTCGAAACTGGGAGCCCTAGGATTTGTTTTATCTTCAACTAACGATGATGAGTTGCATACGTTGGATGATCTTGAAAACGAAGTCATGCAGCTCTATGGAGGGGTCGCCGCAGAAGAATTATTTTATGGTGCACGCGGCATATCCGTGGGCAGCCAAAATGATATTCAAAAGGCCACTGCACGACTTGAACTAATGATCAATCAGCTTTCAATGTACTCGCCTTCGAAGCTTGATTATCGCCAGCTAAGACATGGCGATGCTTCAACGACGACGCTCAGAGAAGTTGAAAAAAAATCGGACGAGCTATATAGAAAAACCCTGAAATCTATTACTAGTTACGAAAGTTGGATTGTTGAATTAAAGAAATCACTTATGGAAAATTATGTATTGTCGAAAGATGAAGTGTTTGAGTTGCTAGCACCAATGTTAAGTGTGTCTATTCCGGCGCAAGGTTAGATGCATTTCGTACCTTGTTCTCATAGGCTGTTTTAATGAGCTGCTTATGCTCATCTCTAACAGTAGAAATATTAATGTTTAATTTAGGGTTTGATGCCTGAGCACGGATAAGAGCATCGACTAGTGAATCAACTTCTGTTTGTGAAATTCTTGCTAAATCCTGGAAAAAAGGGACTATAACTAATGATTTTGGATCTTCGCCATTATTATTTTTTTTATGTTCTGTGATGATGTCATCAATACTGGCTTTATAAATCCCATCAAGTTCTAGTTTGAAATTTTTTGCCTGTTCTGTTGTTAAGTTAATAGGATTTATTCTTCTCGCAGGTCTGGAAGGCGAAAATTGCAAATAAGAACGTTTTGCATCGTAGTTACTATCGCGATTGTCGCTGTTAAGTTTTTTATCGAAAGCCTTGCTAGGGTGTTTATGGTCACCTTTTATAAAGCTAACACCACTCGATGTCGTTCCTGTAGTTGTTGTTCCTTGAAATCGCAAATTCACGTCAGAAGGCAAAAGGTAAGTATCAGCAATCATACTTGATGTAGCAATCCCCGAAGTAATAGAAAATAGCTCAGTGATTTGTAAATAACCACTGTCAGCGGGGTTCCATTCAGACTTTAAGCTTGCAAGATGAGGATTAGCTTTTGCAGTGTCCTTAGTCTCTGCCGTCGATGAAGAAACAGATGGAGCAAGTCTTGGAATGCTTTGAGTAGCAGCTACTTCTACATCCTTACCTTGTTCGATAGCTTTACCAATTGGTGCAGGAGTTGCATTAATTGCAGGTGTGCTATTACCTTCAGTGGAATTAGTTTCTTCTACAGGCTTTCCATTAACTGCTGAGCCTAAACTATTTAAAACAACTTCCGCTACGTCGACTGAAGTTACATTTGCTAATCTAGAGAGATATGACGAAATATTTTTTGAAATATTAGCTTTAATTTTATTGTCAAAATTCTCTAATTCTGAGGGATGCATCATTACCGAGAACCCATCATAATTAATGACATCTTCGAATTCGGTTATGTTAGAACCAGTATTATTTACTTTTGCCGTATTTAAGTCAGATTCCGCCTCTGATTTAGCGACATCGCCTTCGCTACTATCCTCTACCGGATCTGAGTGTTCAGATTTTTTTTCAATAGTTTCATAAGTATTTAAAAAACTATTAAGACTTCGCAAGTCTTTTTTAATCATCGACGATGTAATATCTTTTTCTGTGGTACTAACCGTCATGATAATTTTATCCATTAATGCTAGCGCCTGTTCTCTACTAACCTTATTAGGAAATTTTTTATCAAAATTAGGATTATCTTTAATAATTTTTAAATTCGAAATAATTTGGTTTTTCGCTAATGCTTGTTTAGTCTTTGCCCCATCAGTCCAATCAGTTAGTTTTTGCAATACTTGATCAATTTTATTTTTTCTAAAATAAAAATAGGTTTTTATAGAATCATCTTTTTTTAATTTTGTATTGGTAGCACGAATGATTTGATCATCTGATGACTGTTC
>JAULVH010000276.1:0-4317 GCA_032111105.1 Burkholderiaceae bacterium
CTTATCCAACAGCGTCCTGGATCAAGCTTTATTGCAGCATCCTCTTTGATCGGCATATTTGGGGGCCCAGGATTTTCTGTTTATGCTGCTGCAAATAGTTTTTTGCAAACATTTTGTCAAACGCAAACCCAACTCGGACATCCAGCAACATATTGCTTGAGTTGGCCTTCATGGCTAGACACCGGCATGAGCGTAGGGCAACGTCCTGAAATGTCTGCAAGCGCCGGCTTTTTGACAATTACTCCGGACATTGGTTGGCACATCTTTTTAGCCAGTTTGATTCAAAAGAAAACTGATTTGATCATCGGCATTGATCCTCACCATGTCAAAAGCGGTCGCAAGAAATCAATTGTTGCCTACTACGAGACGAATGATCAAGCAGCGGCGGCTCGTGAGATTGCAACAATCCCTGAATTGCGTTGGGTCAATGAAAAATATTCATTAGATTTTAAATATGTTACACAAATATCGACTGAGGCCTTTAGTAATGAGACTGGGACACACGTTTCAGCTGATAATCGGATAGAAATCGATTATCAAAAAAAATTGAAAGTTATTTTTCAAGATGTTCTTAAAATTGACAGACTTAGTTTGGACGATAATTTTTTTGAACTCGGTGCGCACTCACTTTTAATGGCCACCATCGAAGCAAGAGTCGTCAAAGAGGTCAGTGATCAACTCGAATTACTCGATCTGTTCAGATTTCCGACGATCCGTCGCCTTGCGCGTTATCTCATCAGCTTGAACAACAATCAAGACGTCACATTAACCTTGAATGAACCGTCCTCGACGCAGAGGAATGCTCACTCATCTAGTCGGAGTCAACTACGTCAGGCACGGCAGAAGCATCGTCAAGGTCAAACATCATGATGCATATTTTTTACTCTATTTTCTCAACTCATTGACATGTCAAACGATACCTCCATTGCGATAATCGGCATTGCAGGCCGCTTCCCTCAAGCATCCGATATGGATTCTTTTTGGAATAATTTGAAAAACGGTCAAGAAGGTATTACTTTTTTCACTGATGCAGAATTACTCAAAGCAGGTGTCAGTTCTCAAGAACTCAGCCAACCTGATTATGTCAAAGCACGCGCAGTTCTTGAAGATGTCGAGCTTTTCGATGCCGAGTTTTTCGGATACAACAGTCGTGAAGCGCAATGGATGGATCCGCAGCACAGAATATTTCTTGAACAGGCGCATGTCGCACTTGAGAACGCTGGCTACACATGCGGCGAAGAACCTCTGAATGTTGGTGTTTTTGCTGGCTGCAGCGTCAGCTCCTATCTGCTTTCAAATCTTCTTCCGAGTGGAGATATCGATGCAGGTGTCGGAAACATGCAAGTCATGATCGGAAATGACAAAGATTATCTCGCAAGTCGCACTTCATACAAACTCAATCTGACTGGCCCAAGCCTATCGGTACAAACGGCTTGTTCTACATCACTGACGGCCGTGCATGTGGCCTGTCAAAGCCTTCTGGGGGGTGAATGCGATATGGCTCTCGCAGGCGGGAGCTGCGTCAGCCTACCTCAAGTTTCCGGCTATCTCTATCAAGAAGGATCCATTGCCTCACCGGATGGGCATTGCCGTCCCTTTGATGAACAAGCTAAAGGCACCAACGGAGGCAGCGGTGTCGGTGTCGTATTGCTCAAGCGTTTTGAAGATGCCATAACTGACGGGGATCATATTTATGCCGTCATTAAGGGCTCAGCAATCAATAATGACGGAGCAGACAAAGTTGGCTTTACGGCGCCAAGCCAAAACGGACAAGCGGCCGTCATTGCAGAAGCCCTCGCGTTAGCCAATATCGATGCATCAGAAATTGGATATATCGAAGCGCACGGTACCGCCACACCTGTGGGAGATCCGATAGAGGTTGCCGCACTATCACAAGTCTTTCAAAAGTCGACTCAGAACACAGGCTACTGTGCAATTGGTTCTATTAAATCCAACCTTGGACATTTAGATGCTGCCGCAGGTATTGCGGGACTCCTTAAAACTATCTTGGCATTAAAGAATCGTCAGATTCCAGCCTCTTTAAATTTTAATCGACCCAACCCCAAAATTAAATTTGAAAACGGTCCATTTTATGTACCAAGAAAAACCATAGACTGGCTCACGAAGGAGAGTCAGCCACGACGAGCAGGTGTCAGCTCATTTGGCATTGGCGGCAGCAATGTGCATGTTGTCTTGGAGGAATTTGTAAATCCGCCTCAAGAAAATTCGCACGGTCCGCATTTACTCACTTTTTCAGCGAAAAGTCCCGCGGCACTAAGTAAGATGCGTGAGAATTTCGCTCGCTATCTGGAGCTTAATCCTTCAGTTAATTTGGCTGATGCTGCACATACTCTTCAGGTGGGAAGAAGAACTTTTCAGTATCGTCTTGCGATTGTCGCCACAGATGTCGCAGATGCTGTGGATCAATTACGCATGCGGTATGAACCCACGTTAGCCAACGCAACAGGCGTTGCGTTACTTTTTACGGGCCAAGGGGTTCCGCTTTTAAACATTGGACGCACGCTTTATGATGAGGTTGAATATTTCACAAATACGGTCAATGAATGCTCGCAATGGCTTGAACCAGAATTAGGCCTCTCGATTGCTCGCATCATTTATCCCGATGAGGACAATGTTTCCAATGCGGAAAAAGCGCTATCAGAAACTAAACTAGCACAACCAGCACTTTTAATCATTGAATACGCATTGACACGGTTGTTACAACAATGCGGTATTGAACCTCAGGCATTACTCGGTCATAGCCTGGGTCAGTATTGCGCAGCAGTGATCGCTAATATTTTTTCCATTCAAGATGCCTTACTGCTGGTGGCCCGCCGTGGCGCAGCCATGCAAAGCCTCGAACAGGGTGGCATGACTGCTGTTCAACTTTCGGAAAATGATGCACGTGCCTATTTAATCGACACAACATTAGACGTTGCAGCGATCAATAGCCATGACTCGTGTGTCTTCGCAGGACTAGAGTCTGATTTAAAAGAACTAGAAATCAAACTCGAAGAAAAGGGTATCGCCTTTAAACGCGCTCAGGTCAACCGCGCCTTTCACTCTTCGCTGACTGATCCTTGTTTGGATGTCATCGAAAACGCCACGAAAACAGTACAACGTCGTTCAGGCACCATCCCTGTGTTATGTAATATCTCCGGAGCTTGGCTTTCGAACGAAGATGCCTGTCACCCAAGCTATTGGTCCCGTCATACTCGAGCAAGTGTTCGTTTTTCGGATTGTCTACAAACACTTGCTCAACAAAGCGATCTACAGTGGCTGGAAATCGGTCCTGCACCAATTTTGTCAGGACTCGTCAGGCGCAACCACTTTTTAGATCCAATTCGCCACGTTCCAACGTTTTCAGGAAAGGGGCAGCAAGATTTTCTTCAAGTCCTAGGACAGCTCTGGCAATCGGGGATTTCTTTAAATTGGGCAGCGATTCGTGCATTGACGGGGCAACATCATCCGCTTCGGAGGATTCCATTACCCACCTATCCTTTCGAACCTAAACGACATTGGATTGATCCTCAACCTGTCTCTAAGACGCAAAGCTTCGTTGGAACCGCCCAGTCTCAAAGGGCGCCACTTTCTAAGCAAGAGAAAATAACCGAGGCACTCTTTACGCCAAAGTGGCTTAATACAGACTCCACTCATAATGCTTGTCATTTTTCAAATATTTTATTTTTTGATCCACAGACAGAGCAAGGTGATCAAATCATCGACCAACTCACACGACTGAATGTCGCTGTTGTCACAATTCAAAACCTCGATGAGCTTGAAATCATCCATTCAAGAGAATGGGATGCAATCATTTATGCATGGCCACTAAAGCATTCAGGCCAACAGTTCGACAGCCATGCGCTGGAGCACTCTTTTTACGCACTCTTGGACGTTGCACAAGCATTGACTCGCAGTACGCAAATTCAAACCGCGTCACTGATTATTCTGACGACAGGGACTGCTCATCTACGCCCTCAAGATCTCGTTGATCCTTTTCAAGCATCTGTGTTGGGTGCCGCCCGTCAAATTCCAAAAGAATTGTCATGGTTACTCAGTCGCTGCATTGATATGACAAGTGACCAATCGATAGATGAATTGCTGAATGAAATTTTTGATACGCGCGAAGATTTTTATGTGGCTCTTCGAGGTCAAGAAAGATATTGCTGGTCACTTGAACCACTCAAAAATGAATCGATGCTGCATGCCCTGCCATTTAAAAAGAAGGGTGTTTATTGGCTGACTGGAGGATCAGGTGGCGTAGGCATGACACTCGCCAGATATCTGGCTAAAAACTATCAATCAAAAATAGCGATT
>JAULVH010000277.1:0-5312 GCA_032111105.1 Burkholderiaceae bacterium
TAATGCATCAGGCCAAAAGCAACTAAAAAAAAGAGTACTGGGATTTGTCCGCGGTACTTAAAAAACTGATTTCCTAGCTTTTCCAACTGATTTTGTTCAGACATTGGCGAAAATTTTGTAGATTTAGAGAATGGCAAATGTAACAATAAATACTGGGGTCAATGAAAGAAAAATACAAGCTTGAGTTTCTCCTCAAAACGAATCCGCGCGTCCTTGATAAACTCATCAGCACGCCAGATGGCTTAGCCGATTGGTTTGCCGACGACGTCAGGGTCTCTGACGACATCTACACTTTTGAATGGGATGGCAATGCCGAGCCTGCGCGCCTGCTCCAACTCAAAATGAACGCCAAAATCCGTTTTCAATGGCTAGAAGACGAACAAGAAGGCCTCGATACCTATTTCGAATTGGCCTACATCGTCGACCCGATGACCAACTCCGTTATTTTACACATCACCGATTTTGCGACGCCTTCAGAACAAGAAAGCAGTGCAGCCCTTTGGAATCAAGCCATCTCTGACCTGAAGCGCATCATCGGCGCCTAAACTACACCAACATTTCTACGGCAAAGGTTCGGCTTTATTTCTTAGATTTGCCCTAAACTACGCGCTTGAAACGACTCGTTCTGTTTAGCCTTAAGTCTTTTACCGGACCATTTATCGTGACGCTCCTGATCTCGATGTTCATGCTCATATTGCAGTTTTTTTGGGTCTATATAGACGACCTCATGGGCAAAGGTCTAAGTGTTTGGGTCATTCTAGAGCTTTTAATGTACGTTTCTGCCGGAATCATCCCGATGGCGCTACCTTTGGCTATCTTGCTTTCCTCGCTCATGACCTTCGGTAATTTGGCCGAACACAACGAGCTCACTGCCTTAAAGGCCAGTGGTTTTTCTTTATTGCGCATCATGCGACCACTCATTATTATTGTTTTGCTCATTGCCGCTGCTACCTTCTTTTTCGCCAACTACGTCATTCCGGCGGCCAATTTGAAATGGCACACGCTCATCTACGACATTCAAAACAAAAAAATCGCTACTATCCTCACGCCTGGTGTTTATTCCAAGCATTTTGAAGGTTATGCCATTAAAATTGATTCACTCAACGGCAATCAATGCTTGGGTGTCACTATCCACGACTACACCCAACCTACCCAATTGCGCACTGTGCGCGCCAAAGAAGCAAATGTTTATAAGTCGGTAAACGGCAGGTTTGTGTTTTTGAATTTAAAGAATGGCCACATTTTAGAGGAGCTCGACCTCCAAAATCCGATGTATTTGCCCAACAACAGCATTAGCAACCCGTCGGACCGACCATCTAGGGTTTCTACATTTGAGCAGGGCGTCTACAAATTGGACCTCGAAGGGATCGACCTCAGCCGTTCTAAAGAAGACCTATTTACCGACAAATACGAAATGCTCAATGTGTTTCAGATAGACGCTGCCATTGACTCCATAAAAGTTAAAAAAGAGCGCTTGCTCGATAACTTCGTCAAGCAAAGTGCACTCGCTTTTTTAAGCCTCAATCAAAACATTGTAAAATCTAACAACAACGACCCGAGTATTGCTTTGGGCAGCATAGAAAAGATCGAGCCAATTTCCGTTAAGCAACTCAGCGCCAACGACAAACAATTAGCTTACAACTTGGCCATTTCGAAAATCAGGCGCAATCAACAGCAATTGGACAACCAGCAACAATTTCTGACTACACTTGCTCGAGAAACCGACCTTTACTGGATTGAATTCCACCGCAAGTTTGCCCTCACTTACGCCATTATTGTACTCTTTTTTGTTGGGGCTCCGCTGGGTGCACTCATTAAAAAAGGTGGTTTTGGGGCGCCTGTCGTCATTGCCGCGCTTATTTTCATGCTGTATTTCATTTTGAGTTCTGTTGGCGATAATTTAGCAGATACCGGTACGGTAACGCCTTTTATTGGCATGTGGATGTCAGCTGTCATCTTTACACCAGTGGCTTTTTTCTTCACTAAAAAAGCGTTGTCCGTTTAAAATTTACCAACCTTGAAAATCCTGATCCTTAGTCACAAACCGCCCTACCCCATTTTAGATGGCGGCTGCTTGGCAATGGCCAGGTTGCTCGAGGACCTGCTCTCGTTGCAGAAAGTCAGTAAAATCAGTTATCATTGCATCGAAACCGCCAAGCATCCTTTTGACAGTAGCGCGTTTCTTCAGCACGACAAACTAACAGTAACACCACATTTTGTAGATACCGGCATAAGCATTTACGGTGCCATTTTAGCTTTACTCAGGCAAGAATCTTACAACCTGACGCGTTTCAAAAGCACCGAAGTACATACCGCTATCAAGCTTATTGGTACCAAACTTCAAGAGAAAAAAGCCCTCGAAGAACGTATTAGTGCGTTGATACAGGAAGTCGAAAGTGTACGTAACCTTGCATCAGAACTGGTATCGTCCGCCTACCGCAGCGAACAAGAGGTGCACGAAACATCGCGACTGCGCATGCAAATTGCTGAATCACTCAGTGACAAGCTAGTCGCCGCGCTCAAGGCCTGAGGCCTGCATGCGAGACAGTACCCGTCGCCCGCCCTATTTTCTTGCTTCAAACTGGCTGCTCTTTTTTGCCGTATCTCTTTGGACCAGCATTACACAAGGCAGCCTGCTCTGGTGGCTTAGGCTGGGATGGGGTAACTGGTTAAGCGAATTTTCTTCCCTGGCTCAGTTACAAGCCATACCCGCAGGAAGTATCTGGATACTGTGGCTAATGCTTAGCCTGATCTCAACAGCCCTTCACTGGGTGTTAGCTTTTCAGCAGAATCAAGAACCCGTCAATGAAAAGAATCCGTTGGAGAGTCATTTGCATAGCTCCAATGCTGATCTGATTGATGCGCGCCCAGAATTAAAAGAAAAACTGTTACGTTTGCACCAGTCTCTGGATCGCATTTAACGAATTATTTTTTCATTCATTCATTGATTGATTGAGTTAATCAGCAATCCATCTGCCCTGCACCGAGTCTTCGCCCCACCGCGATTATCCGCTTAGAATTTTAATGCGGCTTGCCACCACTGGTAGCAGGTGCAGCAGCCGGTGCAGTAGTTCCAGCTGGCCCGCCTTCCGCTTCGGTAACCAACATCTGTATGCGTCGTCCATTCGCCGCTTGCGTATACCGTGCGTTCATTGGGTAGAGCTTCCTGAACGCGTCTAGCTGCGCAAACGAAATTTCCAGTGGCGTCTTCATCACGTACCACTTTACATCCTCGGTGCACGGCGGCTCTGTGAGTGAACCGATATAGTGGAAGTATGTAGGATCAACAGGCAAAAGATCGGCGGGGTTAAAACTCTTTAACGCAAACGTCTTACCTTCTTTGGCAGGCATGTTGTCGAACATCGGCTTGAGCACCATATTTTCTTTGCCCAGCTTAAACGTCACTGCCACAACGGCTAGCTTGAGATCACCTGCGCGGTGAAAAAAATGTGCCGACATATGTGACAACATACTGTTAATTTTTTCTTCGCTGGGCGTATGGAAATGGACTTGCACTAGTCGGTATTCCAAACCATCGAAGCGGGCAGAACCAGAATTAGGTAAATTGATTTGCAGAGTGTGACCAGTATTGACTATCTCGCCTGGCCCAGCTTTGTACGTGAAGGGTATAGGTTTGAGCCCGCCTTTTTCTACGTCAGCCACTTCCAAATTAATCGGCGACTGGCGCTTGCCAGTGGCACAAGTCTTAAATAACGGATCAAGCTGTCCCCAGTGCCTGGCATCTTTCGGACCAATGTAGCCCCACTCTGTCGGCGGACCGCCGGCCTGCACACTGGTGGTGAGCATCAATGCAGCAGAGGCAAATAAAAACGATAATTTCATTCCAGGTCCTTCATGATCAAACCACAAGTAACAAACCAACGATTAGCCGTATTCTACCGGGTATAGGGCGTCGACATTTCACTAATGATTTTAATTAATCAACGCAGTGGGTCTGACCCAACCAGCCTGCAACCAGTGGGCATACGTAGGCAAAAAAGGCCAGGCGATGAGTCGGGTGTCCGCGCCAAGTGAAAAAATACCTGA
The DNA here is from genome assembly GCA_032111105.1 of Burkholderiaceae bacterium. Lineage (GTDB taxonomy): Bacteria > Pseudomonadota > Gammaproteobacteria > Burkholderiales > Burkholderiaceae_D > Pernthalerella. Next base: position 4,048 of record JAULVH010000277.1, read on the forward strand.
CGTCGCATGATCCATCCACTCACCGTATCCTCCTACCTGAGCTGCTAAACGTGTATGCAGCGACGTACCCGTCTCGCCAGCCACACTGGGTCCGAGCGCTGACTGCAACGAATCAAAACTCAATACTGGCTTAAGCGGTAATTTAGTGGAATCCACAGGGCCTGAGAGTAAGTCATGCACACTGCCCCAGTCACGACCAGAGAGGCGCTGAGCAATGCGGCCTAGCTCACTCTCTGCACGCTCAAATGTACTTACCCGATACACATGCTGTCCAAGTACGTTATCGAAAAAAATGGTCGCCTGAGGATACTCAGCAAGAATAGCTTCCAGGTCCTGCATGGCATCGCGCTGCACGAACTCGAGTCGGGTCGATGATTTATTCAACGCTCGTCCGTGGTTCCAACGAAATAATATGGGCGCAAGGGGATCAATATCGATCAACACAATGCGCTCAAAGCGCTGCAACCAGCGCGAGGACATCATCCAACCCGCGCTACCGCCTATCAGCAGCAACTCACGTGATACCGGTTGCACACCATCGAGCCAATCAGCGATTAACTCTGTCGTGGGACGACACCGTTTGCGATTCCAAAAAGCGCGTAAGTGCCAACGTAATCCACCCGTGGTATTGCGTTCTATCGTCATAATGTGCAGGGCAAAGTCAGACAGGCATCCAGAAGACGTGCAGGGTTAGCGCATCATTTCACGGGTATGCCAGCAGCGACACCCACGGCAGCCCCCACTGCCACGTCAGCAGCAATTTCAGACGAAGTTTGAGCGCGGCCTCCGCAGTTCTCAGCCACCTCAGAGGCTTCCATACGATCAGCGGTATCGAATCCCGCATTCATGGCCACCAAAGGTAAGAGCAACCCCCCGGACAGAAAAATCAAGGCAGGCGTAGCGACCATCGTGGCCGTCTTAATATCTTTGTGAACTTCACTTGCAGTAATGCTATCGCGGCAGTGACGTGTAGCGAACTTGGGATGCGAGGGATCTAATCGAATTGCTGTCAACTCAGACTGGCTAGCGCAACCGCATAGGCTAAGCAATAAAGGAATAGTAAATCTGTGCGTTCGATATGAAAATCTCATCAGCGGCATCGTGAGTAAATTGCAATGCCGCCAATGTAGCAAGTCTCAGATTTATTGTAAATAAGAAACCATCACCAAAATATCATCCACAAAAGACCCAGGATAGCGACCCATTTAAGGAGGTAGTAAAGCTTTCTGTTAAAGGTCTTTAGCTTTTTACCTTGCAGCCGCAGT
>JAULVH010000278.1:0-5393 GCA_032111105.1 Burkholderiaceae bacterium
GCCCAACTAATTCACCCAGCGTTGTTCGTTCATCTTGTTTGAGTGAGACGAAGCGCCCTTGGTCGATCTGGGTTTCGATTTGACGTGCCCAACGTTTAGCATCGAGTCGGGTGGTAAATGATTTGCATTTGCCTACAGGCTCTTGGCCTTTTCTGGTGATACGTGCTTGCCGTGCACCGTTGCGGTTTCTGATTGACGCCATTTCCTTATCCTCATTAGGACAGGAATTGGACAAGACCTTATTTTTCCCCGCTAACTTTTTTTAAAGTTAGTACCAACTACTCTACCTTCCAGTGCCCCGACTTTCCACCTAGTTTTTCCATCACACGCACATCGGTAATCGTCATTCCGCGATCAATCGCTTTGCACATATCGTAAATTGTTAAGAGACCAATCTGTACAGCGGTGAGCGCTTCCATTTCCACGCCGGTTTTACCGTGGGTTTCGACTTGCGCATTACACATGATGCTGGACTCAGCTTCGTTGGTGGTGAATTCAACGGCGACGCGGGTCAGCGCCAGCGGATGGCACAGCGGTATGAGGTCAGCCGTGCGTTTGGCTCCCATGATGGCGGCAATACGAGCAATACCTAATACATCCCCTTTTTTTGCCGTACCAGAGGTAATCACTGCCAGGGTTTGTGGTTTCATGTAAATCATGCCGCTGGCGGTAGCAACGCGGTGCGTTTCAGCTTTAGAACCCACGTCCACCATATGGGCTTGACCATCTTCATCGAAGTGGGTGAGTCCGCCGTTGTTGGATGCCGTGTCGTGCGATGTTTTTTGTGAGCTCATGTCAGAAATTGTTCAAGATGTAATTGCATGTTGGGAGCCGCTCATTAAGAGAGCTTGAAGGTATCATAGCACCATGAAACTCCCGTCTTATTCCCGCCTCCCGCATTATGCGGTTCACGTCGGTATGGCCATAGTGCTCGCTCTGGCTAGCCCCGTATTGATCGCGCCCTCCCTTTTGTATGCTCAAAACTTGCCAAATTTGGGGGGTACTGACGGTGAAGAGCTCTCGCCATTGATGGAGCGGCGGCTGGGCGAGCAGGTCATGAACAATATACGTCGTGATCCGGATTACATGGAGGATGCGCCCACCCTTGATTATTTGAATCAATTAGGTGGGATTTTATTGGGTACCAGCCCAGAGGCACGCGGCGACGCTGGCTACGATTTCTTTTTCTTTGCCGTTCGTGATCCATCACTCAATGCATTTGCATTGCCCGGCGGTTTTATAGGTTCGCATTCTGGTTTGGTGCTAGCTTCGCAATCCGAATCGGAGCTGGCATCAGTGCTTGCACATGAAATAGGTCACGTGTCACAGCGGCACATTGCGCGCATGATAGGCAATCAACGTAAAGATGCTTTGCTACCCATGGCAGGTTTGTTAATTGCCGCGCTGGCAGCACGTAGTAGTCCGGATTTGGCGGGCGCTGCCATGATGGGCGGTACGGGTATTGCCGCGCAGCGTCAACTCAGTTTTGGGCGTGATGCAGAGCGTGAGGCTGATCGTCTTGGGCTGCTGATTTTGCGTGGTGCTGGTTTTGAATTAAATGGCATGGTGAATTTTTTCGGTCGATTACAAAATGCCAGCCGTAATCGTACCGACAATTTGCCATCGTATTTACGCACTCACCCAATGACGGGTGAACGTATGGCAGATATTGAAGCGCGCATACGTAATTTATCCTACAAGCAGCATGTTGATAGTCTGGATTTTTTATTAATTAAATCGCGCTTGCGAGTGCTGCAAGATGACACGCCTCAGGGGTGGCGCGAGGCGACGACAGCATTTTTAGAACAGTCGCGTCAGGGCACGCGTGGGCAGTTCATGGCAGCGAAATATGGTTTGGCAATGTTAGCGCAACGTCAGCGTGATTTTGCACGTGCTACTAGCCTATTAAATGAATTGCAAACTGAGGCCACGCGCGCTCCGGCGTATCCTGCTTCACAGGTGTTATCGAGCTTTGCTATTGAGTTGGCTTTGTTGGGAGGGCAGACCGCAAACGCGTTATCGTTGGTGAAAGAAGCGCGTATACAATTTCCTTTGTCACGCGCCATTACCATGCAATATGCAGATGCATTAATGTTGGCTGGTCGTCAAAGTGAGGCAGCTACTTTTTTACGAGATCAGGCTCAGTTGTATCGTCAGGATGCAGGCGTGCAGCGCGCATTAGCACGTGTGTATGCAGAACAAGGAAAGATCGCTTTGCAACACCTGGCACTGGCTGAATATTATTCGCTCACGGGTGCCTTACCGGCTGCACTTGAGCAGTTGAAGATGGCGCGCGGCTCTACCGATGCGTCGTTTTACGATCAAGCGGTGATTGATGCGCGTGAACGCGAGTTGCAGGCTAACTGGCGAGAGCTCATGGAAAAAACCAAGCGCAAATAAAATGAGATCTATGGTTCGCTTGTTAGGTCGAGTTTGCTAGGGTGGGCAATAAAGCCAAAACGGCTTTGTAAATTATGTGAGTCTATCCATTCAACGGTCTTGAGCTCATCACGTAACTCTATTTGTAGCAGTTGTTTAGGTTCGGTCAACCAGTTCAGCAAATCGTCATCAGCCACGGATAGTCCTTCCATACGCAGCAGCGGCACGCAGTGCGCAAGATCGCGATTATCCAGCATGGCGATTTTTTGATGGGCTTGTACTATCAAACGCCCGTCATTCGTCATGAAGATGTGGCCGATTTCATGCACGGGTGTTCTGTCATGCAAAACAAAACCCTGCTCAGGATCGGTGCGGACAATAAACGGGGTGGACTCTAGTTCGACATACACACGTTGCGGGCCGTTTTGAAAAAACCATGCGCCACGTGTATCGCTTTCGTAATTTTGGTAGATAAAATTTAATAGCGATGCATGTCGAATCACGTCGCCGAGAAGGTGCGCTTTTTGCGCAGCCTCATCTCGCATACGAAATTTACCTTGAGCGTCGAGTGCTAGCCAACCGTAGCAGTGTGGGACGTTAGGCCATTTGGCCATTGCTTGTTTTACCCGTTCGTCCATCACATCACGCTTTCATGGGTGCTTACGTAGTCTGCGACGTTTTTTCTTGTCGCCGCAGATTCATTTGATCATTCAAATATCTCACGATACGCCGCGGTAGCCAATCCAGGTGACCTGGTGGACGTCCTCGCATAAATCCCACATGGCCACCATGCGCCGGGTATTCTAGTAGCACGGAGTCAGCGGCAGATTTTGGAAGATATCGGGTAGGAAGAAAAGGATCGTTGCGCGCATTCAGTACTAGTGTGGGAACGACGATAGATGACAACACATGCTTAGCACTGGCTCTGTCCCAGTAGTCATCCGTGTTTTGGTAGCCGTGCAAAGGCGCAGTGACTACGTTATCGAATTCGTAGAGGTTGCGCGCTTTGAGCATTTTTTCGCGATCGAACAACTGGGGAAATTGCTCCAGTTTTTGCAAGCATTTAGGTTTGAGTGTTTGCAAAAAAGAGCGGGTGTAAATCATGTTGATGCCACGCGACAGCGCAGCACCACCAGCGGCCAGATCGAGCGGCGCAGAAATAGCGCAGGCCGCATCGACAAAGCCAGAATCTTCTGGGTATTCACCCAACCAGCGCAGTAGCGCGTTGCCACCTAAAGAAATGCCCGCAACGAAAAAATTCGAGGCGTTGCGATACAGCGGGTGACGCACCATCTTGTGCAGTATCCAATCAATTTCACCGGAGTCCCCCGAATGATAAAAGCGTGGGCCGATATTTAACTCACCTGAGCATCCACGAAAATGGGGCACTGCACCCGACCAACCGAGTGATTCAATATGTTTGAGTATGGATCGCGCATAGTGACTCGATGATGAACCTTCCAGGCCATGGAATAACACCAACATGGGTTTGCCAGGAAGTCCTTCGACAAAATCTACGTCGATGAAATCACGATCGGGTGTATCCCAGCGTTCACGTTTTAACGTAACAGCCGGAGTGTCGATAAATTTCGCGGGATAAATCGTTTGAAGATGGCCGCCGGGCAGCCACCCAGGAGCGGAATAGTCACTCATACAGTGTTGAGCCTTAGTGCAGCATAGCTGCGGCAGTACCTGGATCGTCGGTTGGCTTTCCGGGTGCTACCGATGCGTGATGTAACACGATGCGCCAACCCTGAGGCGTTTTGAGATAGACGTTCGTCGCCAGTATGTGCGCTTCCTGCCAATCGGGATCGTCAGGTGTTTTTACTTCTTCGATCAGATTGTGAACTGAACACGTCATGTTGTGCGTGAGGTGTACTTGACGCGGGCGTATATGAACCGGACCGCGCTCGAAAATCATTTCCCATGATTCGCGTATGGCGGCGTGTCCTTGTAGTCTGGGTGCGCCCGGATGCACGCACACAATCTCGTCGTCTTCAGCCCACAGCGCCATCAGACTTTCAAGATCAGCACGTGCAATCGCATCGTAGAAGGCAAGTTCTACATCTTCAGCGCTGGCCATTAATTTAACTGTAGTCGACATGTGTATGCAGCTGGCGCAAGCGCGGTTTTGTTATAGGGTCAGCAAAAATTTCAGTGACCGTGGTGGACGACAGCCCCAGGTTTTAGGCGGTACACGGTAGAGCAGTAAGGGCAACGCGCCTCGCCATGCCCTGAAAAATCAAGCGACACCTTGGGATGCGACGACCAAACAGGCATGGCAGGATTGGGGCAGTAGGCTGGAAGATCAGTGCTATCAAGCTCTACTGCCTGCATAGGGATTTGTTGAGTCATAGAGAGATTCAATCAGATGGGTGTTAACCAGTGGCGGTATTTATCAGCCTTGCCACCGACAACGTCAAAGAACATGGATTGAAGTTTTTCGGTGATCGGGCCACGACTGCCTTCACCTATGGTGCGACCGTCGAGTTCGCGTATCGGTGTCACTTCAGCTGCAGTGCCCGTGAAGAAGGCTTCATCGGCGCAATAGACCTCATCGCGTGTGATCCGTTTTTCTATGACTTCTATGCCCATGTCGCGCGCTAGCGTGACGACGGAATCACGTGTGATGCCATCTAAGCAGCTCGCCAAATCGGGAGTGTAAATTTTTCCATGCTTAACGATAAACACGTTTTCGCCAGCACCTTCAGAAACATAGCCTTCGGTATCGAGTAGCAAGGCTTCATCGTAACCATCAGCAGTGACTTCCTGATTAGCGAGTATTGAATTGATGTAATACCCGCTGGCTTTTGCTCTAACCATGGAGACGTTCACATGGTGGCGTGTAAAAGACGATGTTTTAACGCGTATGCCTTTAGCCAATCCTTCTTCGCCGAGATAGGCACCCCACGGCCAGGCAGCGATTGCTACATGTATGGTGTTGCCTCGCGCAGAGACGCCCATTTTTTCAGAGCCTATCCAAACCAGCGGACGCAGATAGCAGGATTCAAGTT
>JAULVH010000279.1:0-2628 GCA_032111105.1 Burkholderiaceae bacterium
CTTTTTGTATAGCAACCTGGGCTAAATAATTACGCAATACAAATTTGGGATTGACTCTGTCCATCGCAATTTTTCGCGCATCATCATGACTGGATTCGCGTTGCAATCGACGGCGGTAATTTACTGCCCATGCATCAAAAAGTGCACGGTCGATAAACAGATCGCGCACGGTGCTATCAAGCGATGGGTCATCTAATTTTAGAGATGAAAGCCTGCGAAAGAGTAATGAGAAATCAACACGATTACTCGCCATACCATCGAGCAGAGATTCTACGAGCTCCATATCGCCAGACTCGCTGGTTTGCAGTCCGAGCTTGGCGCGCCAGAGTGACGCGATCTTGGCTTCATACGCAGGGTTGTATACCGCCAGTGCTTCTTGCGTTTCATCCACGCCGCCTATCAGCTCAACCATAGCCTGACCCAAGGCATAGCAGTTCCATTCACCGATGCGCGGTTGCATGCGATACGAATACCGTCCCTGCTGATCTGTGTGATTACATATATGGGCAGGATCGTAGGCTTCCATAAAACCAAAGGGCCCGTAATCGAGCGTTTGGCCCACGATGGACATGTTGTCTGTATTAAGTACGCCGTGCATGAAGCCAACAGTTTGCCAGTGCGCCACCAGCTCGGCCGTGCGATGCGTGACTTCTTTTAACAAAGCCTGATAAGGATTGGGCGTATCGCGCAAGTGAGGATAGGTTTGTTCCAACACATAGTCGGCTAGCTGTTTAAGCTCTTCTGGCTTTTGGTTGTAAAACCAGTGTTCAAACGAGCCAAAGCGCACAAAGCTAGGCGCCATGCGCGTAACCACTGCCGTGGTCTCTGGCTGCTCACGCATAACCCGCATATCTGAACCCATAATGCACAAAGCCCGTGAGGTGGGTATACCCAGGCCCGCCATGGCTTCGGAACAAAGAAATTCTCTAATCGATGAGCGCAGCACAGCACGGCCATCGCCCATGCGCGAATACGGTGTTTTGCCTGCGCCTTTAAGCTGAAGCTCCAATGTGCCGGAGGGTTCGGTCGGCGCCCGGGTTTCGCCTAGCAAAATGGCGCGACCATCACCCAGCTGACCAGCCCATACGCCAAACTGGTGGCCTGAGTAGACCGCTGCCAGTGGATCGAATCCCGGTAATGAGGTATTGCCTGAAAACGCGTTTAAAAATTCATCACTAACGAACTCTTCTGGAGCGAGTCCTATCAACTCCGCCGCGCGGTTACTAACTGCCACACGATAGGGATTAGGCAGCGGTGTAGGCGTGAGTTTTGTGTAAAACCCTGCCGGCAGTCTGGCAAAGCTATTAGACCAGGCTAGCTCATTGAGTAAATGGCCTTTGCCAAGTGGGTTTTCCGGGGAATTCATCTTTAGCTTCTGTTACGATGATTTATGGAAAGTCATCTAATTAAATAAAAGGTCGAATTAGCGCGCAAACAAGCATCTGCTTAATGGGTCAACATGTCTGCATTTTGACAGATAAGTCCTGGCTACACTGAGCAGGGGTAGTCTGTTCAATTTCCAGGAGTTCGAAAACCCTCCATTTTGTTGCGGCGCAATATAAAAATTCGTTGACGAACAGATAAGCCGCGCTCGAGAATCGCGCAGCTAAAATGATTGCATTAAAAAAATAAAATATTCAGGAGACATCATGGCGCAGTACCCACAGAGCCCACTTATGGGCCGTATGATGAGCCAACCACTGCTCATTTCTAGTTTGATCAAGCATGCAGACAGGTATTACGGCGACACAGAAGTCGTTTCCCGCCGCGTTGAAGGCGATATACATCGCTACACCTATAGCGATTGCCACAAGCGTTCTAAACAGCTCGCCAATGCATTAACTACCTTGGGCGTGAAAATGGGTGACCGCGTGGCCACCTTGGCCTGGAATGGTTATCGCCATCTTGAAGCCTATTACGCGGTATCGGGTTCCGGTGCGGTACTGCACACGATTAACCCACGATTACATCCTGAGCAAATTGCCTACATTGCTAATCACGCAGAAGACTTATATCTTTTCTTTGATTTAAATTTTTTACCAGTGGTTGAATCAGTCGCTGCATTGTGCAAGACCGTCAAAGGCTTTGTCATGATGTGTGATCGTGAACACATGCCAGCTGAGACAAAAATTGCCAACCTGATGTGCTACGAAGATCTGATCGCCAAGTATTCAGATCAGTACGAGTGGCCGCTGTTTGATGAAAATTCAGCATCAAGTTTGTGCTACACCTCAGGTACGACCGGTAATCCCAAAGGCGCGTTGTACTCGCATCGTTCAACCATGCTGCATTCCTATGCCTCGGCACTGCCTGATGCATTGAATGTTTCTGCGCGTGATGTGGTGTTGCCTGTCGTTCCTATGTTTCACGTCAATGCCTGGGGTCTGCCGTATTCAGTCATGCTAACCGGCGCCAAAATGGTTTTCCCTGGCCCTGCATTAGACGGAAAATCTATCTATGAATTGTTTGAACAAGAAGGCGTGACCTTCTCAGCGGGTGTGCCCACAGTTTGGCTCAGCCTGCTGGCGCACGTCAGTCAAAACAATTTGAAATTTTCTACCTTTAAACGTACCGTCATAGGTGGCTCAGCATGTCCGCCGGCGATGATGAAAACTTTCCGTCATGACT
>JAULVH010000280.1:0-4100 GCA_032111105.1 Burkholderiaceae bacterium
TACGTTAGCTTTACGAGCCGCAGCAAAATCCAGCATACGGTTGATGCAGGTCACTGCTTTTTCGCGGGTAGCGTCATCGACTTCTATCGTATTGCGACCATTTTCTAAAACGTCCGCCAAATTTTGTAGAGAATTCATTGCCATCCACGGACAATGCGCGCAGCTTTTACAGGTGGCGCTATTGCCTGCAGTCGGTGCTTCTATAAAGATTTTCCCCGGTGCTGCCTGACGCATCTTATGCAATATGCCGTTGTCAGTGGCGACTATAAATTCTTTCGCATCCAACGTAGTGGCAGCTGCAATCAATTGCGATGTTGAACCCACCACATCAGCCAGCGCCACCACAGCAGCGGGCGATTCCGGATGAACTAATACTTTTGCATTGGGATGATCGCGCTTAAGTAGCTCGAGCTCTACTCCTTTAAACTCATCATGCACCAGACATGACCCCTGCCACGAGAGCATATCGGCACCCGTTTGCTTTTGTATGTAATTGCCCAGATGGCGGTCCGGTGCCCACAGAATTTTTTTACCTTGGGCATGCAAATGCGCCACGATATCTAAGCCTATAGATGACGTCACCATCCAGTCGGCACGTGCTTTAACAGCTGCGCTGGTATTGGCGTAGACCACCACAGTGCGATCAGGGTGAGCATCACAAAAAGCCGCAAATTCATCCGCGGGACATCCCAAATCCAGTGAACAGGTCGCGTCCAGATCAGGCATCAATACGGTTTTATGCGGAGATAATATTTTGGCTGTCTCACCCATAAAGCGCACCCCAGCCACGACCAAAGTTTGCGCGGGATGATCACGACCAAAACGCGCCATCTCGAGCGAATCGGATACACAACCACCGGTCTCTTCAGCCAAATCCTGCAGGTCTGCATCAACGTAGTAGTGCGCAACTAACACCGCACCTTTTTCTTTTAGCAGGCGACGTATCTTGTCTTTAAGTTGGGTGCGCTGCTCTGGCGATACTGGATCAGGTACACGCGACCAGGCAGTCGCAACACTTCGGCCACTTTCCCCTAGGGGGCGCTCAAATTCTATAGTTTTAATTTGCATACGATGTGGGCTTAAGCCCATCCGTGTCTTGAATAAATTGCGTGAGAAATGGCCACGTTCGGTGACGAATTTTTACGCGGGTTTAAAGTTTATCATCGGGGCAATTGTCTGGCAGCGGCTCCGACTATCCTGCTCTTGAGATACTCAGATGAAGAACTAATTCCTCGTGAGTTGATTCGAGATGACAGTGCGCACCCACCGGCAAGGTCAGTTTGTCGCGCACATGGCCAAACGGCAATCCCGTCAGTATCGGCATCTTAATTTGCTGGCGCAGGTAATCCACCATGGCAGCAAAGTCGTAGCCGTTATCGTATTCAGACAGCTTGTATGCTGAAAAATCACCCAAAATAATCGCACGCTGCTGCTGCAATACGCCCGCATGCAGTAGCTGCAACAGCATGCGTTCTATGCGGTAAGGGTGTTCATTAATATCTTCAACGAAAAGTATGCCCTGCTCTATCGTGGGCATCCAGGGCGTACCGATTAAATGCACCAGCATGGCAAGATTACCGCCCCATAATTTACCCTCGCATGACACAGCCGGGTTATTAACTACGGGTACGGTGACAGAAAATTCTGAGGATGACATCGCCTGCCAAAAATGCTGGTGCGTAAATTCACTTATATCGGTGCGACTAAAATCCTCGCACATCAGAGGCCCGGCAAAACTGATCGCATTTTTAGTCAGCAAACCCATGTGCAGAGCGGTGAAGTCGCTATGGCCAATAAAACGCTTGCCGCTGTTTGCCAGTAATGCAAAATCTATCTGGGGTAATAAGCGCGACAACCCATAACCACCCCGCAGCGCAATCACTAGTTCAACCTCAGGATGTTTAGCTGCAGCATGCAGTTGTTCCAAACGCTGAGTGTCGGTGGCTGCAAAACGCTGATGCGTCGCATACGCTGAACTAAAATCATGAACCTGATGACCCAGACCGCGCAAATGATCTACTGCGCGAGCATACGCATGCTTATCGGTAGCATAACCACTGGGGGCAACAATGGCGATATGACGAGACTGAGTCATGGCCTAGTCACGAAGCTGTACGCGACTGCTGGCGTCGCTCAGAAAAAAATGTAGACAACATAGCTCCGCACTCCTCCGCCAAGACGCCACCGACTAATTGCGTCTGATGATTTAATTTTTTTTCAGCGAACAGATTGACCACCGATCCGCAGGCACCTGTTTTGGGGTCACTCGCACCAAACACAACTCGCGCCAAACGCGCATGTAGCATCGCACCAGCACACATAGCGCAAGGCTCTAGTGTTACATACAGCGTGCAATCAACTAATCGATAGTTACCTACCGCTTGGGCTGCCGTCCGTAAAGCCGCGATTTCTGCATGCGCTGTTGGGTCATGTCGGCCTATGGGCTGGTTGTAGCCTATGCCTATGACTTCACCATCTTTTACCACCACTGCACCTACAGGTACTTCACCAGCCAACCTGGCCTCTGCCGCAGCATTTAATGCCATGCGCATGAAGGCCTGGTCACTCATGCCGTCTCCATAATCTCGGCCCAGCAGTTGGGAGTCTCATGTAAAACTAGCTTATGTAACTTAAGCCCCGTGCCATAACGATCGGAATAAACAGGCTTGAGAATATCAAACGCTGTGCGCGCAAGATTTTCAACCGTAGGGATTTTATTAATGACGACAGTTTTGTGATCGGGCAAACCCGCAAGAAAGTCGCGCACTGGCGCATCTTTTTCATACACAAGGAATGCATGATCCCAAACATCCACCAGATGTTCATGGGCGAGCGATTTAACATCAGAAAAATCCATCAACATGCCGTTGTCTGAACTGCCCTCTTCTTCGATCACTTCGCCTATCAGGGTGATTTCTATGGTGTAGCGATGTCCATGAAGATTACGGCATTGGCTTTTGTGATCAGGAATGCGGTGTCCGGCATCAAATTCGAGTTTGCGTGTGATGGTAATCATTGAGTCAGGGTATATGCAGCAATTTATGTGTTTGTATCGACAAGCGCCATTGCGGATGATGCTTGCATGTAGTGATAGCGAGTTGAGTATTTTTTTCTTTATCAGGACCATCCATAGGCTGCAGGAAAAAATACCTGAAATTCATGGCGGCATAGCGATCTATGTCTTGCTCAGCCTGAGGTATCACGACTTTGATTTCATCGCCCTGATTAACTACCTGCACTGAACCTTGTTTGGGGCTCACACACACCCAATCTACACCATCAGGAACAGCCAGGGTGCCATTGGTTTCTATGGCCACTTCGAATCCGCGCTCATGCAAGGCAGCGATCAAGGCCTCATCAAGTTGCAGCAAGGGTTCGCCGCCCGTGCACACCACATACTTGCGTTGCGGGGCACTGGCCTTGGGCCATTGCGCATCTATTACTGCCGCTAAGGCCTCTGCTGTTTCGTATTTTGCGCCGAGTACGCCGTCGGTTCCCACAAAATCCGTATCGCAAAATCGGCAAATGGCCGAGGCACGGTCTGGCTCACGCCCAGACCACAGGTTGCAGCCTGCAAAGCGGCAAAACACCGCTGGGCGACCTGTTTGCGCACCCTCGCCCTGCAAGGTGTAAAAGATTTCTTTGACGCTGTACACCCGTGATGCTCCTGCCTGAGACTAAAGGGCGAATTATCCATTAATTCGCTTACTTCCGATAATTCACACCCTAGGCAGGGGATGACTGCGCTGCAGGTTGCTACCGCGTTGAAGGAAAACGTATCGAGAATACCGTGCCGCGACCATTCGCACCCGAGCGCACTTCAATTGCTGCGTCATGATCCATAACGATATCGCGCACGATAGCTAAACCCAAGCCACTACCGGGTTGCGATTGATCCAGACGATAAAAACGGCTGAAGATTTTTTCTTTTTCGGTATCTGGTATACCCGGCCCGTCGTCCTCAACTTTAAGTACCCCATTTTCTGTGTCCTGAACACAGCTGACAGTGACTGCACTGCCTTCAGGCGAGTAACGAATGGCGTTATCAACTAAGTTATCGATTAAGTCACGTAATAAAAACCGCTCCCCTTTGACATAGG
>JAULVH010000280.1:4110-6135 GCA_032111105.1 Burkholderiaceae bacterium
TATCGATGTTTTTTTTCGCCGCCTGCTCAACAAAATTCTGCACAGACTCTGAAACGAGTTCATCCAATGACAAGCGCTCTAAACGCCCTCGCTCAAAATCTCCCGGCTCTGAGCGAGCCAGCGCAAGCAATTGATTAGCTTGTCGTGCCATGCGTTCAGTCGAACTCATCATCAGGGCAGTCGACTGCGCCGTTTCAGGATCATCTCTATGGTGTGCCTGCAGCCACTCCAGCTGCGCCTTGAAACCGGCCAGGGGCGTACGTAGTTGATGCGCTGCATTGGCCAAAAAATCTTGTTTTGCGCGAGCACTATCCTGCACGCGTGCTAGTAATGCGTTGATAGCTCGGATAAACGGTACGACTTCACGAGGCGATTGGGCTAGCGGCACTTCGGATAAATCATCGGGCTTACGAAATTCGAGGTTTTTTTGTAATTCGCGCAGCGGTAACAAACCCTTGTTAAGGGCAAACCAAACGACAGCAGGTATTAGCAACAACAGTAATAACTCCAGTATTACCAAGGACCATAGAATTCGTAACTTAAACTGCAGTCGCTTAACCCGCGTTTCTGCTACGCCGATCAGAATAGGTTCACCGGCGACAACCGTTCGCAGCGTTATAGCGCGTATGTCTTCTCCGCGCATAGTGGAAAGATAGGCAACCCAGGTATTGGCCTGATCTGGCGCTCGCAACACAGGGAAATCAAGATCGCCGGCTATGGTTTTGCCTCGCATATCGCGAACCACAAAGAAAATTTCATCGAAATGGTCAACGCGCAAAACTTGCTCTGCCTGCTGAGAGAGCTGCAGTTCAACAGAGTTACCCGCCTCCTGCACATGAGGCACCAAGGCCCAGGCTGCATCGGCCAGGCTTTGGTCTAATGCCGTTTGAGCCGGTAACCAGGCTAACCAATAAATAGCCGTAGCACCTGCCAGATTCACTACCATGAGGGGAATCACCAGCCACCGCAGCAGCTTGCCACGCAAACTCATGTCGCAGACTGCTCCAGCATGTAACCGAAGCCACGGATGGTTTTAATAGAAATACCTGCCTTATCGATTTTTGATCGTATACGCGACACATAGACTTCAACCGCATTCAAAGTTACTTCTTCACCCCAGGGCAAAATAGCATCGATGATCTGCTGCTTGGATACGACGCGAGATGCTTGCTGCAGCAAATATTCGAGCACGGCCCATTCTCGTGCTGAGAGTTCTATGGTTGCTCCATCAATCGTTGCGCGACGTGCAAACGGATCAAGTTGCAAGCCACCCAACTGCAAATCGACCGGCCGTGGGTTACTGCGCCTGACCAGCGCTTTGAGACGAGCCACCAGCTCGGGAGCTGCGAACGGTTTAACTAAATAATCATCCGCACCCATTTCGAGGCCGCGCACACGATCTTGTACATCGTCACGTGCAGTCAATAACAGAACCGGTACTTGGCTACCTCGCGCCCGCAAACGATGCACAACTTCAAAGCCGTCTATGCCGGGCAAACCTATATCGAGCACAGCGACCGACATTTCACGCGCTTGTAACGCCCGATCGGCGTCATCGCCGTTATGCACCACATCGACCACCATACCGTGCCCGCGCAATATTCTCGCAATACCGTCGGCGAGCACCAGATCGTCTTCTACCAGCAATACATGCATGATCAGCCCGGAATTCATATCAACGCTTTCATTTTGCCAGAGAGTTACAATTTACTGATGAAACTGACAAAGAAATAGAACTCTTGTTACGTATAAAAAAAACACCGGGAACTACCCGGTGTTTAGTTAAGACCCTTGAAAAAAATCAGGCTGCTTCTGGCACGCTAGGTAAACCTGAGAGCGCCATCGCCAATTCTTTCTCGTCATACTTGTCATCTTTGAGAGTGCCCGCAAAATACGCCGAGTAAGCTGCCATATCGAAATGGCCGTGTCCGCACAGATTGAAAAGTATGACTTCGCTCTTGCCTTCACGCTTGCAACGCAGCGCTTCTTCGATAGCACCTTTGACAGCGTGGTTTGCCTCAGGCG
>JAULVH010000281.1:0-3478 GCA_032111105.1 Burkholderiaceae bacterium
GCACGCTCAAATAGCGGCAGCGATCGTTCGGCTTGTCCCGACTCACAAAGAAACCATCCAAAGTTGTTTAGCAGATCAGGGTTTTCTGGCTCGATTTGCAACGCTTGCTGCAAGTTTTTTGCGGCTTCTTCTGAATTACCCAGCTGCATAAGCACCAGTCCACGTAGTCCTAGTACAGCAGCCCTGCGCTCGCCCGTTTGCAATGCCTGATCCAGCTCTGAGAGTGCCGTTGCATACTGACCCTCGCCGTAATATGCCGATGCGAGCTGCATGCGTAATTCTGCACGCCGCTCTAACTCAGCCCTATTTCCATAGGACAGCGAAGTAGTGGACATCGTAGGCGCGCACGCAGCCACGGCTAAGCAAAAGCTAATAAAAAAAACTACGCGTATCACCCGCCTATCTCCACTATTCGACCAAAATCTTTACCATATTTTTTTTGATACTCCGCCAGTTTCTGCGTGCGCTCCTGCACGCGGGTGCGATCTTGAATTTCACCTGCTAGCTGACCACACGCCGCGTCGATATCGTCTCCACGAGTCTTTCTAACGGTGGTCACAATGCCGGCATCCATCAGTACCTGAGCAAACGCTTTAATACGTGGGTTTGCTGAACGCTTAAGCCCTGATTCAGGGAAAGGATTAAAGGGAATCAAATTAAATTTGCACGGAACATCTCTAACCAAAGCAATCAATTCTTGCGCATGAGCGTGGGTGTCATTAACACCGTCTAACATGCAATATTCAAACGTAATGAAATCTCTGGGAGCAAACTCAAGATATCGCTGACAAGCACGCATCAATTCAGCGAGTGGGTATTTTTTATTGAGCGGTACCAGTTCATCACGCAACGCATCGTTGGGTGCGTGCAGGGATACCGCCAAAGCCACCGGACAATCTTGAGACAGTTTGTCCATCATTGGAACAACGCCACTAGTCGATAAGGTCACCCGCCGACGTGACAATCCATAAGAGTGGTCGTCTAGCATTAACCGAAGCGCTGCGACGGTGGGGCCATAATTCAATAAGGGTTCACCCATGCCCATCATGACGACATTGGTGATTTGCCTGTCACCCTTAGGGCCTGCAATGGTTCCCTTGCTACGTCTCAACATGAATTCCGCTGTCCACAATTGGCCGATGATTTCACCTACCTCGAGATTACGCGAAAACCCTTGTTTTCCTGTAGAGCAAAAACGACAATTTACGGCACATCCCGCCTGTGTCGACACACACAATGTGCCACGGCCCTCTTCGGGGATAAATACCGTTTCAACCGCATCACCCACACCGACATCAAATAACCATTTACGGGTACCGTCTGTCGAAAGGTGATCGGCCACGATAGCTGGAGCCGACACGCATGCCCTACCGCGTAATTTCTCACGCAGGGATCTAGCGAGGTCAGTCATTGCATCAAACTCACTCTCGCCAAACTGATGTATCCACCGCTGCAGCTGGCGCGCACGAAAGGGTTTTTCTCCCTGCTCATGGCACCACTGCATCAGGGCGGCGGGTTCTAGATCAAGCAGATTGGTGATTGCCGTCATAAATTTTCCGACATACCACGCTTGATGGCGGCTGCACTAGCCGCCCGTCTTAGCGAGAGTAAACGTTCAGGGTTGGGAAGAAATAGCTGATTTCAGCACTGGCAGTCTCTGGACTGTCGGAACCGTGAACCGCATTGGCGTCGATGGAATCAGCAAAGTCTGCACGTATCGTGCCTTTGTCCGCTTTTTTAGGGTCAGTTGCACCCATCAAATCACGGTTTTTCAGGATCGCGTTATCACCTTGCAGAACTTGCACCATGACTGGGCCTGAAATCATAAAGTCGACCAAGTCCTTGAAAAATGGACGCTCACGGTGAACTGCATAAAAGCCTTCAGCCTCAGCACGAGAGAGTTGCATCATGCGGGAAGCGATGATTTTCAGTCCTGAGCCTTCAAATCGCGAATAAATCTGTCCAATCACGTTTTTTGCAACAGCATCTGGTTTAATGATCGACAGGGTGCGCTCGGTTGCCATCTGTAAAAACTCCAATAAAAATAAAGGGTTAAGAAAAAAGACTGGAATCCTGATTAACCTTGGATTTTACCATGGAAGAACGCTGTAATCGCGGAGCATGGCTCACAGATAACCAATCAAAATAGTCAATTTGGGCTAGAATCTTTGTATGAAAATCAGGTAAATTATGATTTTGGCAGCAAATGGAACCCCATGGGCTGCAAGTATCCACCTCACTAAGGAGTCTTAATGGACCAGCAACTTCAAAGTATGTACGGCGCATCCAGCGATATGCTCGCCGTCCGCCATCGCGTGCTGCGAAACACTTACTGGCTGCTAGCACTGTCGATGATTCCCACCGTAATTGGTGCCTGGCTCGGCCTACAGTTGCATTTTTCGCTGTTTGCCAGTAGCCCAATGATTAGCTTCATCGCTTTTCTGGCGATCGCCTTTGGTTTCTTCTATGCGATTGAAAAAACCAAGGATTCCGCCATGGGTGTCGCCGTTTTACTGGGCTTTACCTTTTTTATGGGCTTGATGCTCTCGCGTATGTTGGAGCAAATCCTGCATTTCTCAAATGGCAGCTCGCTGATCATGACGGCCTTTGGTGGTACAGCGATTATTTTTACAGCGATGGCCACTATCGCAACAACCAGCAAGCGTGATTTTTCGGGATTAAGTAGCTGGCTCTTCGCGGGCGTCATAGTTATTCTGCTCGCCGGTGTTGCCAACATATTCCTGCAAATGCCTTTAATGCAGGTAGTGATTTCGGCGATCGCCATTGCGATTTTTTCAGCCTACATACTGGTTGATGTGCAGCGTATTATTAATGGCGGCGAAACCAACTACATCACAGCAACTCTGGCTATCTATCTTGATATCTACAATATTTTTGTGAACCTGCTGGCGTTACTAGGCATATTTGGCGGTGAACGCGATTAAGCTCTAAATTGAGCTACAGCTTAATTTAGAATATGAAACGCCGACGTTAAAGTCGGCGTTTTTTTTTGTTAAGTTGGTCTCTTAGTCAGTCACTATGTAAGTCACATAGTAAGTTAACTGGTTAGTCACCTGGTTATTCAATTCGTCACTCAGCTGATCAGTTGATGACATCACATGCAGCGATCAAAGACTGCCATCGATTCCACGTGCGCTGTATGAGGAAACATATTCACTACGCCCGCCTTAGACAATCTGTACGCACCGCAATTGACTAATTCAGCAGCATCTCGTGCCAGAGTCGCAGGATTACACGACACATAAACGATACGCTTAGGAAGCAGATCTGCATCCGTTTCCATCAGGCCAACCAGCGCCTTACACAATTCCATTGCGCCCTCTCGTGGTGGATCAATCAACATACGATCAAAAGCACCCAAAGCTTTCATATCATCAGTTGTCACCTGAAACAAATTTCGACTTGAAAAACGTGTCTTGCTATCCAAGCCGTTAATCTGGGCGTTATGTAGCGCCCG
>JAULVH010000282.1:0-3114 GCA_032111105.1 Burkholderiaceae bacterium
ATGACCGTTCAGCTTATGGTCAGGGTCTGGCTGATGAGTTTTTAAAATCCGCCAAAGCAAATGGAATCAACATAGTCAGTCGTCAGTTCACTACGGATAAGTCCACCGATTTCAGTGCCATTCTTACCGCCATCAAGGCAAAACAACCCGATGCAATTTTCTTTGGCGGCATTGATGCCGTAGGTGGCCCTATGCTGCGTCAAATGAAACAACTAGGTATTACGGCCAAGTTTATGGGCGGTGATGGCGTGTGCTCTGAACAAATGCCCGTACTTGCTGGCGAAGGTCTCATCGATGACATAGTCTTGTGTTCAGAGCCGGGCGGTATTGAAGATGCACAGAAAAAAGTGATAGAAGATTTTCGTAATGCCTATCGTAAGAAATTCAATGGCAATGTACAGATCTATGCGCCGTATGCCTATGACGCTACGATGCTCATGATCACCGCCATGCAAAAAGCCGGATCTTCAGAGCCTGCAAAATATCTACCCGTAATGGCCTCTTCAACCTATCAGGGTGTTACCGGCTTGATAGCCTTTGATGCCAAAGGCGATGTGAAAAATAGCGCCTTAACGCTCTACACGTTCAGAAACAAACAACGTGTACAACTGGCTGTGGTGAGATAGTTTTAAATACCTGACAGTGGCGTAAAAGTTCGCAGGGCTTGTCGGTTGAATATATAAATCATCAAACGCGCTAACATGCCAAGAGCCACTGCCATAAACAGTAATATTAGCGCCACGGCCGCCATTTGGGCCGTGGCGTTGGTATCGATTGCATTCATCAGCAAAAATCCTAATCCTCGCTGAGCACCAAACATCTCGCCTATGATCACTCCCAACAGTGTGAGCGAGGAACCTAATCTCAAACCTGAAATTATGCCCGCCGACATCGCCGGCAACATAACGCGGCGTACCGTCGTGGCGTAATCCAACCCTAGCGTGCGCGCTGTCTTCACATAATTTACCGGTATCTCGCGTGCTGCGCCTAAGGTAAACAACATGATAGGTAATACGCCATGTATGAAGCCAAACGCAATTTTGGATGATTGTCCCAGACCGCAAATCAACAACACCATGGGATACAGCGTCACTTTGGGTAGCGACGATAGCGCAACGATCAAAGGCTCAAAAATGAGGCCGCTAGCGCGATGTAAGCCCAGTACCAAACCCAGAGACAAACCAACTACGCTCGCCAGAACCAGCCCCACAATCCAGGAAGATAAAGTGAATCCCAGATGGGGCAGGATGAACCCCGTGCTGATTAACATAGTCAATTGCTGCCAACTTACCCAAGGAGAAGCGACAGCATCCGTGCCGTACCACTGACTTAAAAAATGCCACAGGCCCAGCACCAACAAAATGGCCATCGTTTTGTCAGCATAGCTACGCATCAGAGACCACCCAAAGTAGAACGGTAGGCTAAAACGCGGCGCTCAATTTGTATCAATACCCACTGAACTGAGGCAGATACGCATATCACCAACAGCATCAGTGCATACATGGTTCGCGTATCAAAATCGTTATACGCATAAGAAATGGCATGACCCAGGCCATGTGGCGAAAGAATAAACTCTGCCATGATGACGCCAATAAATGCATACGTTGCAGTCAGTTTGAGGCCCGTCATCAGTGACGGTAATGCAGCCGGTAGTTGCACATGCCATAGAAATGGAACAGGTTGTACACCCATAGCCCGTGCTGACTTGGTCAATGCCACGGGTATGTTTTGTAAACCAATCAGTGTATTGAGCGCCATGGCGGCAAACGACATCAGCACACCAATAGCAATCACTGGCCGCTGATTTAAACCCATGAAGGCTATTAGCATGGGATACAAAGCAAACACGGGTATCGAATACCAGGATGCTAGCAACGGGTAGAGTACATCGTTCAAGCGCTGCGACCGATACATAAGCCAGCCAAGTGATATACCCAGTAATACCGATACCGCGAGTGCATTAAATGCTGCACCAAATGTTATGCCTATATCTGTAACCATAGAATCTGATTGCAACAGCTTCCATAGCGTAGTTAGCATGATCGAGGGTGGCACCATCACGTGAGGCTGCACCCAGCCTATGCGACATATCCACTCCAGTAACAAGAGTAAGCCGATAATTAATACCAGCCGTATCACATCATATGAACGATTAGTCAGCTTACTCATGCTTGCATACGCATAGCCGTAATCGCTTCTTCACGCAGTACCGACCACAGGGTATTGATGTACCCCGGGAAATCTGGATGCGTAGTGACGTCGGCACTACGATCACGTGACCAGCCTGTGTTGAGTTCATGCCGGAATAACCCCGGGCGCGCACTCATGACCAGTACACGATCCGATAACATCACCGCTTCTTCCAGGCTATGAGTAATAAGTAAAACCGACGCTCCGCTCTCTCGCCAGAGCTGAAGCAATTCTTCACCCATTAAAAGTCGCGTTTGGGGATCAAGTGCCGCGAAAGGCTCATCTAATAACAATAATTGCGGCCGCATCACCAGAGTGCGAGCCATGGAAACTCGCTGTCGCATACCACCTGAGAGTTGCGAGGGATAGTGATGGGCAAACTCGGTCAGGCCTACCTGCGCGAGCGCTTCTTCAACACGCAAACGGATTTTTTCAGCAGAAAATGACTCGCGTCCATAACGCAAACCAAAAGCGATATTGTCCGAGACCGTCAACCAAGGGAAACTTGCGTCCTGCTGAAACACCATGCCCACATCAAGAGGTACCTGGTCACGAACGAGATTGCCGTCAAGGCTTACCTCACCGCTGGTGGGTCGCATCAGGCCAGAGACGCATTCGAGCAAACTGGACTTACCACATCCAGATGGACCGACAATAGATACAAATTCGCCGGGTGCCACACTAAAACTCACCGGGCCAAATGCATGTGTATCGCCTTGCTCAGCGCTGCGATATACCAAGCGCAGCTCACTAACAATCAGATTTCCAGCCATTATTGTTTTAAAAAACTGCGATCGATAAGTTTGGCCCAATCGGGTGGACTGTCAATCGCGCCTGTTAGCTTGAGCCCTTCTGCCATAGCATTCATACCAGCGATATCGAGTTCACCGGTACTCCAGTATTTAGATTTGGCTAATGACAGCA
>JAULVH010000283.1:0-469 GCA_032111105.1 Burkholderiaceae bacterium
CGTCATCGCGCATCCAAATCTCACCGTCTTGTATCGTTACCTGTAGCTGCATACTACGCTGACAAAATTTTTCAAGCTCTGCCGATGTCGCTGCGGGGATCTGCATAACTCGTAAATTTTTTGCACGTGCCAGCTTGCTTTCGATGGACTTCCACCACAACGAAGCACCATTGCTATACGTGTAGATCACTACCTGTTCAGCCCTACCGCAGGCTTTTAAGACTCGGCGCTCTTCAGGTTGGCCAACCTCTATCCAACTCTCTATCGCACCAGTCAGATCTTTTTGCCAGAGATCCGGCTCCTCAGCATCAGAAATTCCTTTGCCAAATTCCAGCTGTTCGTCTGCATGCAGCGCAAATACAATCACCCTCACCATCATCCGCTGCACGGTTTCTGACGGATGACAAGCAATAGCAAGCGCATGCTCAGAGTAGTAATGCCTATCCATATCTGCAATCTGGAGGTTGGC
>JAULVH010000283.1:479-2731 GCA_032111105.1 Burkholderiaceae bacterium
TATAAATAGTCGATTTGAGTGCCATAGGGAGTTAAGGACTTCAGAGAGAACAGGTCAGCAATAGAGGGTGACCATTATGGAAAGACTGCGAGTGAATGCAGGATTCTACAACTATAGCTGTCTATTTAGTCGAAGACATAGCCAACTACACCCAAGCACCCATGTTTGCACCTTAGTCAGCTCACCGTATCAAGGCCCAGCGAAGGACTGATAGAAACACGCTCATTAGTATCCCCGACAGAACGAAAGCAGCGAATAGAGAAATGGCTAATTTCTCGTTGGATTTACCGGGGGAAAATACAAAACCGCGTGCTTAATAAGAGATCGCTCGTAGGCAGTGATGAAAAGATCGATCCGAATCTATACGTTTTGAAAAAGCGCTTCACTGAATGATCAGTGCCGCACCAGAAACCATCGCGCACAGCAAAAAAATGCTGTAACTAATAAATTTCATATCTTCGTCATTTGCAAAGATCAATAAAATTAGTTCATCAAGTCAGATTTGGAACCAATTCAAAAGTATAACCACTGAGTTGGTTTAAATCCCAACTCAGGGAACATCCATGTTAACCATATCGAATCATTCCCCCTTCGTAAATTCTAGCAACACAACTGATCCATCCAAACCAAGAGCAGCAGCTTTGGTACGTGAAACACGCATTGCAATGCGATCAGTTCTACCTCAGACCCTTGCCCTTGCATCGCAGCTCAATGCAGAAGGCTTGCAATCGATTGATGCTCATTTTCCCGGGAGTATGACATTCATAGACGCACAAACAGCGTATTGGAAGACACACACTCGCCCAAAAGTTTCAACCAAAATGCAAAACCTAGTTATGCTGAAAACAATCGCACACGATCAAGAAAAAGCTGGGCTTCACTTTCAAGGACGGCGTAGCGCGACTGAAGTTGATCTGATGTACGAAACCTTGACGCAGACTTCACAGGCAGCGCAGCAAAAAAGTTTTTTAAGTAGTATCGTTAATTCTGCCAAAGCTTTAGCGAATGATTTTTATTACTACTTAGAAGGCAATCCATCAATCACAGATACCGTTGATGAATTCAGCAGACCTATTGAAGGATCACGTTTCATCGTTCGAAAAAGTAAGTCGTTGATAAAAAAAGAAACGGCTGGCGAATCAATTTCAAATTATGGAATTGGCCTTGTCGACAGTAGTCACGGTTCCATAGATATTCAAAACGGAATCAAAGCTTTTCTGAAAAAACACTTCAATGCAGAACGAGGAGATATTTTCTTAACCGAGGTAGTTTCAATATTTGAATATGACAATGGAGAAGAGAAAGTTATTCGACCCTCTCTTGAGCAACATCACACTCACATTTGTTATGATATCCCTATTCAATCTTGCCGTTTTTTAGCTGAGCCAGAAAAAGAGAGCGCAATTCTTATCGATGCCATAGCGAGCAGAAGAAAACTCGTCAATCGTGTGTTTGAATTTTTTATGAATGCCATCCCTACATCCAAAGCTTACGAAGCACGACAAAAACTTAAAAATCGAAACAAGGAAATACATACAGTAGATACATCATTCAAATTAAAACTTTTAGCTGAATATCAAGAATACTGCCCCCCCGAAAAGGAAGCGCGATTCCAAGTAAGGATTGAATCACTTAAAGAAGCATTAATAAAACAAAATGCAGTTGAGGCAGCAACGCACGCTGCACGTAATGCAATCTACTTCAGTCAAATATCCAATGCATTGAAAGAGCTAAAACCAGGCGCTAGACTGTACTACAGCATAGGAGATACTCACTTTGTAGCCCTTGATGCGAAGCTCAATGAAATTGATGGCTTCTTTGTAGATATCGTGAATCCGAAAGTAAAAGACGAACTCTAGCATTCACCGCATCATCAAAGTTCATGCGCAAGCAACTGACATGCCTACTCACACCTAGATTAACTGGAATCTAAGGCAGTAATTTGTAAAAAAAAATTGTTCTTGGAGCGGAACTTTTTAAATGGCTATGTAACTACCAAGGCTAGACAATTTCATGAATGTATTGCCATGTCGCTGCCCATATCAAATTTCGCACCGATAATCGAAACTCTAGCTCCAATTACAGCGCCCTCAGATAGCTCAAGCAACTCTAAGGATACGCATCCCGCAAGTCAACCACCGCAACTTTTGAATAAGCCCAAAACACCTGATCCCGATACAGATCGTTCTTCGTACATTCATGAAAATTCATCTCCGACTACCAGTTTAGATGGAACACCCACTGCGCTGCAT
>JAULVH010000283.1:2741-9863 GCA_032111105.1 Burkholderiaceae bacterium
CCTCAGCTTAAGTGTTGCACAGACGAAGTGCCCTGAAATT
Organism: Burkholderiaceae bacterium; assembly: GCA_032111105.1. Taxonomy (GTDB): domain Bacteria; phylum Pseudomonadota; class Gammaproteobacteria; order Burkholderiales; family Burkholderiaceae_D; genus Pernthalerella. Next base: position 2,782 of record JAULVH010000283.1, read on the forward strand.
AATGAGCCCCTAAATGAAAACATGCCTACGGACCCCGAATATCTGTTTAATTTAGGGTTGGCACATTTTGAAGGCGATAGACTTACTCAAAGTACAACTAAAGCATTTTTCTATTGGAATATGGCTGCGACGCATAATCATGCTGCTGCTCAATACAATTTGGGAACGATGTACTGGCACGGAGAAGGTGTGGTTAAAGATTTGAGTAAAGCTGCTGAATTGTTCTTAAAAGCAGCAACGCAAGGCGATGTAGATGCACAGTTTGGTTTGGGATTAATGACCGAGTACGGTCAAGGTGTAGTTCAAGATTTGAGTAAAGCCACTGAATGGTATGAAAAAGCAGCGATACAAGAGCACGCAGATGCTCAGTATAGGGTTGGATTCATGTACTTTTTAGGAAAAGGTGTTGATAACGATTTAAGCAAAGCGGCCTACTGGATTGAAAAGGCAGCGAAGCAAGGGCATATTGCCTCTCAAGTCAGTTTTGGATCGATGTATAACGAAGGTAAGGGAGTAACTCAAGATTTGAGTAAAGGAGCGTACTGGTATGAAATGGCAGCCAATCAAGGACATGCTGATGCTCAGTTTTATTTGGGATTGATGCACTATAACGGAGAAGGAGTAGTCAAAGATTTTAATAAAGCAGTTGAATGGTTCAAAATGGCAGCCGATCAGGCTCATGATCGTGCTCATTTTTTTTTAGGAGTGATGTTTGATAATGGCGAAGGCGTAGCTAGAGATCCAGTTCGATCGACTCACTGGTTTCAGCAGGCGGTCGATGGAAATAAGAACAATAATTCGCTAGATCTTGCAAAATATTTTTTGACTGGGAATTTCGTCGGCCAAAATTTTTTCAAAGCAGCCTATTGGTTGCTACGCTCTGGTTTATCAGACGATAAAAAAACCATAAAAATCTCACTTGCAGGTTTTTCTGAGCTAATCGCACTGATTCCAAGCGCACTTCTTGAAAACAAAGAATTTGAAAAAGTAAGTTCTTTAGAGTTTTTAAAAATTCCTGCCGAAGCACGTGGAACATTGGGGCCAATATTTGCTGAACTAATGCAATCTAATCCTAATTTGACTAGCGTAACATCACCAAATTATGTCATCGATGAAGATGAAGCCCGCTTAATTAAGAAGTCACTTGATATAAACACAGAGTTGACTGAAGTAGATTTCAAATATACGCAACTCGACACACCTAAAATTTCATTTGAGAAAGTGTCAAAAGTTTTTTGGAGTTCGTTGCCAACATTTTTAAACTTTGAAAAACCAATAAAAGATCAAATTCTTGACACAGTTAAATTAAATAAAAATATTTTTGAATTACGCCAGCATCTAAAAATACGTCGAGAAGAAATAGAAAATCGTCCATTACCTTTTTTTGACGCTATCCCTTGGGGCGTTTTGATGGAAATAGGCAATCAAATTATTATTCGCAGCCTAAAAAGCGGCTGCAGCAAAGAAGCTACTTTAATTGCGCTAGATGAATTTCTTTTATCCGTGCATGCGGATGGAATACGGCAGATAAAAACTATAACTAATTCTTAATAATTTTTTGATTCTTTTGTGAACTTTTTAAATGGCGATGTAACTATTGAGTCATAACTACTTAATGAAAGCATAGCCATGTCTTTATCTACCTCTACCCCTACCGCAAACGCAAACGTTAATTCGACTCCCTCAGCGCTTAACCCCTCAGCGCTTAACCCCTCAGCGCTTAGTTCTGGTAGCTCCAGCAGCACTAGCACTACAAATACGGCAAATAAATCACCTATTATCCAGAATAAACAAAAAACTTTCGATCCTGATACCGATCGCTCTTCGTACGTTCCTGAAAAATCCTTACTGAATCAAAGTTCAAGTGATACTCACAGTGCTTTCCGAAAAGAGATGGAAAAGGAATGGGAAACTATTATTCAATTGAGTTCTAAGCAAAACTATCATTCAAAAGAACTGCAAACTGATACCCTTAAAACTGAAACTAAAAAATCTACAAGTCCCTGTTCTAATGCAAATGTTGAAGTCTTAATTTCTGCAGACAGCTCCTGCTCCGAAGAGGCTGAAAAATTTTTCGAATTGGGGCTAAAGTGTTACGAGATCAAAGATAAAACACCCAACTTCCATCAAGCAGCGCAATATTTTAAAAAGTCAGCCAACTTAGGTCATCCGCGTGCTCAATTCAATTTGGGGCTCATGTATGAAAAAGGAAGAGGAGTTAAGCAAAGTTACGCAAGTGCGGCAGAGTGGTACGAAAAAGCGGCTTTACAAGGCAACCCCAATGCTCAATGCAATTTAGGGAGGCTATTAATAGATGGAGAAGGCGTCAATAAGGATATTGAGAAAGCAATCGACTGCTATAAGAAGGCTGCACTTCAAGGTAATGTTGCTGCTCAATTTAATTTAGCGGAAATATACGAAAACGGGCAAGGAATCGAAAAAAATGAGGCTCTTGCTTTTAAGTTTTACACCGATGCCGCTGAACTAGGTGATTTGGAAGCCATATTTAAATTAGGGGAAATGTACGATTGCGGCAAAGGAGTTCAACGAGATATCAATCAAGCGTTAATCTGGTACCAGAAAGCAGGTATGAAAGGAATTAGTAATGCATCGCTTCGATTGGCTGAGATATATACCAAAGGACTAGGCGTAAAAATTGATTTCAGTGCAGCCGCAACCTGGCTCAAATATGCTGCTGAAGCGGGTAATGCTAAAGCTCAGTTTGAATTGAGTAAGGCATACGATGACGGAAGAGGTGTTGATAAAAGTCCTAAAAAGGCAGCGCACTGGTGCAACAAAGCAGCTCTTCAGGGTGATGCTGCTGCCCTGTTTTATTTAGGGTTAATGTATGCGCATGGTAATGGGGTTGATAAAAATCATGCTACTGCAGCAAGTTATTACAAGCTCTCAGCTGAAAAAGGCTACAACAAAGCTCAACTCACTTTGGGTGACGCTTACGCCACTGGAAAAGGGGTTAAAAAAGATGTAGTTGAAGCGGCTAAGTGGTATCGCAAAGCGTCTGAACAAGGCATTGATGAAGCAACTCATAAATTACGTAAACTAAAAATCTAATTTCTATCGTGATCTAATGAAGTAATTAGCTTACTGAAAATAGATATCTGACAACCAGAGTTTTGGTTAAGGATATTTAAGGGTCGGTCTATCACTTGGGCAATGACTCGCTCGATGAAGAAAAAAAGCCGGCATCTTTCGATGTCGGTTTTTTTAATTTGGCATCTCCACGACTGTTGGATTTTATTTCAGCTTATGCACAGTGTGAATCAATCTTTTAGCAACAAGAACCAGTGCCTTGTTACGTGCCCACATTATTTGTTTTGTGACGTTTGACGTTGAACAGCTCAACCATTTCGTCCGGGTCGATACCCGACTCTTGAATCAGCGTATCCAACTTATGTGCCGCTGCTCGCAAGGCTTTAGGATCTTTCGAGCCGGTTTTATCGTGGGTATGAATGTAGTACTTGATAGTTTCGCCATTGCGGGTAATGGCTAGAGGCTGACCGACTTCTAGTAGGTAATGAGGTAATTGGCCGGGGTATTCACGAATTCCAACCTTAAGTGAAACCAAACCCTCTTTTTTTGTGTGCACGTGAGTACACCATAAAAATGAAAAGTTATCAGTTGCGGGTGCATTTGAGCATCACAATCTTTGCGGCAGAGACCCACAAAGAAAAAGCGGCTGAGGGTTACTCAGCCGCTTCTTTTGCCATTTTCCGGCCTACTCCCGAAATTTTCGGGGCAAAGGCGGGGAATTTTGGCGTCCCCACGGGGATTCGAACCCCGGTACTCACCGTGAAAGGGTGATGTCCTAGGCCTCTAGACGATGGGGACAATGATCTGTCCGTATTACTGACCTATTTTTCTGCCGCACCCAGGTTGTTAGCTTGGTGGTGGAGGTAAGCGGGATCGAACCGCTGACCTCTTGCATGCCATGCAAGCGCTCTCCCAGCTGAGCTATACCCCCTTTGCAGCAGAAGCGGGATTATAGCCGAATCTTTTCCAGACTGTAAATCTCTAAAGGCAGCAAAACCTCATTGAATATACTGATTGATCCTGTCTAGCACAACATTGCGCCCAAACAGCGTCAATACGACGTCTACAGCGGGCGTCTGCAACTGTCCTGTTACCAAAAGCCGCAACGGCATCGCCAGCAATGGCATTTTCATCTGATGATCTGCTAAAACCTGCTTAATCAGGCCTGCAATGGCCTCTTTAGTCCAATCTATTGAGGGGGCTGCGGCTACAAACTGTTTTAAAGCAGCGCGCGCCGCATCGGTCATGTGTTGTGTCAATAAAGCAGGATCGGGTTTGGGCTGACGATAAAAAAGCATCGCAGCATCGGCTAATTCATTAACGGTATTGGCTCTATCTTTGAGCACGGCGATTACTGCACTCAGATCAGGGCCACCGGCTAACTGAGCACCATCACGCTCCAACTCTGGCATGGCTAGCGCAGCAAGACGGTCGTTATCCGCGAGTTTTATGTAGTGGTTATTCAACCAGGCGAGTTTTTCTGGATTGAATTGCGCTGGAGATTTGGTGAGATTATCCAGATCAAACCACTCGCAAAACTGCTCCATCGTAAAGACTTCTTCATCACCATGGCTCCAACCTAATCGCGCAAGATAATTGAGCATGGCCTCAGGCAAGTAACCTTGAGCGGGATACTCCATTACGCTAACCGCGCCGTGACGCTTGGATAGTTTTTCGCCGTCTGATCCTAAAATCATGGGCACATGCCCATACACAGGCAAAGTTGCACCCAGTGCTTGCAAAATATTGATCTGGCGCGGTGTGTTATTGACATGATCGTCACCACGGATGACGTGCGTGATGCGCATATCCCAATCATCCACCACAACACAAAAATTGTAGGTCGGCGTGCCATCTGGCCGCGCAATGACCAAATCATCGAGTTCACGATTAGAAATCGTGATGCGCCCTTTGACTGCATCGTCCCAACTGACATCGCCATCTGGAGGGTTACGAAAGCGCACGACGGGCTGACGTCCTGCGGGTATGGCAGGTAACTGCTTGCCCGGCTCGGGGCGCCAAGTGCCGTCATAACGCGGCTTATCACCTGCGGCGCGCTGTCGTTCACGCATGGCCTCAACTTCTTCTGGCGAAGCGTAGCAATGGTAGGCGGTGCCCTCGGTCAGCATTTGCGCGATCACTGCGCGATAGCGATCCATGTGCTGCATCTGGTAAAACGGGCCTTCGTCATGCTGCAAGCCCAGCCACTGCATGCCATCGATGATGGCTTGTACAGCTTCTGGAGTGGAACGCTCGAGGTCAGTATCTTCTATGCGCAGGATGAATTTGCCATGGAAACGACGGGCGTAAGCCCAGGAAAACAAGGCGGTTCGGGCGCCGCCTACGTGTAAATATCCGGTCGGGCTGGGTGCAAAACGGGTGCGTACGGTCATTTGATGGGTAACTAATTAGGTGATGGCGACCCTGGATGCTGTCGCCTGAAATAAAGCGCTATTTTAGCGGCAGGCCCGATAATAAGGCCGCACTGATAGAATCCTGCTTTTGTTTCTATCTTCCAAACGACCGCCATGAGCGTTGTCCCTCCAAATACAGAACCACGCAAGCTGTTTGTTACCACCGCCCTGCCCTATGCCAACGGCGCATTCCATATTGGTCACATCATGGAATACATACAGGCAGATATCTGGGTGCGCTTTATGCGCATGGGTGGCCACGAGGTGCATTTTGTGTGTGCCGACGATACCCACGGCGCACCCATCATGATTGCGGCTGAGAAGGCGGGCGTGACGCCGCAGGAGTTTGTTGCGAACATCGCCGCGGGTCGCAAACAGTATTTAGATGGCTTTTACATCAGCTTCGATAACTGGCATTCGACTGATGGCGTAGAAAATCATGAACTCTCTCAAGACATTTATCGTCGACTGCGCGACAACGCCAAACTAATTACATCGCGATCAGTGGAGCAGTTTTATGATCCGGTAAAAAATATGTTTCTGCCGGATCGTTACATCAAGGGTGAGTGCCCGAAATGTGGCGCTAAAGATCAATACGGTGATTCATGTGAAGTGTGTAGCGCTGTTTACGCGCCGACCGATCTTAAAAACCCCTATTCGACTTTAACTGGCGCTGCGCCAGTGATGAAATCATCAGATCATTATTTTTTCCAGTTGTCTGATCCTAAGTGCGGACAATTTTTACGTGAGTGGGCTTTGGATCCGGCTCGTTTACAGCCGGAAGTCGCCAACAAGGCGCGCGAATGGTTAGAAAGCGATTCTGGTTTGGGTGACTGGGATATCAGTCGCGACGCGCCTTACTTCGGCATTGAAATACCGGATGCGCCGGGCAAATATTTTTATGTGTGGCTAGATGCACCGATAGGTTATCTCGCGTCACTGAAAAATTATTTCAGCAAAACTGGGCGTGACTATGACGCCTTCATGGCGGATCCGACCACTGAACAATATCATTTCATTGGTAAAGATATTACGTATTTTCATACGCTGTTCTGGCCTGCGGTTTTGCATTTCGCTGGCATGAAAGTACCCAACAATATTTTTGTGCATGGCTTTATTACGGTCAGCGGTGAAAAAATGTCCAAGTCACGTGGCACGGGTATTTCGCCACTGCGCTATCTTGATGTGGGCATGAATCCAGAATGGCTGCGCTACTACATTGCGGCTAAATTAAATTCGCATGTAGAAGATGTTGACTTTAATCCTGAAGATTTTGTTGCGCGAGTTAACAGCGACCTCATTGGTAAATACATCAACATCGCCAGCCGTGCCGCTGGATTCATCGCTAAAAAATTCGATGGCAAACTGGGCATGACATGGGCTACCGATAGCGATAGTTTTCTTTCTGCTCTGCGCGCTGCAGGCCCAGAGGTTGCCGCGCTTTACGAAGCACGCGAATACGGTAAAGCATTGCGCACGGTGATGGAACAAGCCGATAACGTTAACGCGTATGTGGACGCCAACAAACCGTGGGAACTAGCAAAAGATCCTGCTAACAATGCCAAGCTTCAGGAAGTCTGCAGTCGTTTGCTGGAAGCCTTCCGCATACTCACGATT
>JAULVH010000283.1:9948-19149 GCA_032111105.1 Burkholderiaceae bacterium
CTACCCTCGTTGGCATTGCAGGTTGAGCAAATGATGAATCTTGCTCCTCTTACCTGGCCGGACATCTCACATGCGATGCCAGATCAGCACGCAATTAAACCGTATGCGCATTTAATGACGCGCGTGGAGGCAACTATGTTGGATAAACTATTTGAACCAGCGGTAGAAGACACTCCCGCACCTGTCGCTACAGGTAATGAGCCCCTCGCGGCTGAAATCACCATCGATGATTTTTCTAAGGTTGATTTGCGAATTGCAACGATAGTTGATTGCGAATTGGTCGAAGGCTCAGACAAATTGCTGCGCTTAACACTGGATGTAGGTGAAGGTCGACTTCGCAATGTTTTCTCGGGCATTAAATCTGCCTATAAACCTGAAGACCTCAAAGGTAAGATGACTGTCGTGGTTGCCAATCTGGCACCGCGCAAGATGAAATTCGGAATTTCCGAGGGTATGGTCTTGGCGGCATCTGCAGCTGACGAAAAAGCAAATCCTGGTCTTTATATACTTGAGCCTTGGCCCGGTGCTAAACCAGGCATGCGAATTCGATGATAAAGCTCTGGCGCGCGGTAAAATACGCCTCTTGTGCAACACGCAGCTGATCGGGTATCTATGTTTAAGAAAAAAAACGGCTATGTCTCTGAATTTACTCAGTTTTTAACTGAAATGAAAAATCAGGACCCGGCAATCGAAGAAGGTCAGCGCAGTGGCCGCGCTCGCCTGTGGGACAAAGAACCGACTGACCTCGACAGCCAGCGTCGCTTGCAAGAATCTCGCGTGAAACAGCAAGCTTACGTGTATCAACAACACTAAGTCGGCACGCCCACGTGAATATTGCTATTGAAACCGCCGTTGACAGTACCCCTGATGTGATCGATGGGGTTGCGTTTGCCAAGCTCTATGGCGAACCACTGTTTAAGCTACCTAACGATTTGTACATCCCGCCAGATGCGCTCGAAGTTTTTCTCGAAGCCTTCGAAGGACCTCTTGATCTTTTGCTGTACCTGATCCGCAAGCAAAATTTCAATATTCTGGATATACCGCTGGCTCAAGTCACACTGCAGTATCTGGAATACATAGAACAAATCAGAAAACGCAATCTAGAGCTGGCCGCAGACTATCTGCTGATGGCCGCTATGCTCATAGAAATCAAATCACGCATGCTGCTACCTATGAAAAAGGTGCAAGGCGACGATGAGGTGCTCGATCCACGCGCAGAATTAGTACGACGCCTGCTCGAATATGAGCAAATGAAATTGGCTGCATTTCAATTGGATACATTGCCGCAAGTCGGTCGTGACTTTGTTCGCACACAAATTTTTGTCGACCACACGGTGGTTACGCGCTTCCCGGATGTGAATGTAGTAGATCTGCAATCGGCATGGAATGATTTATTACGCCGCGCCAAACTCACTGCGCGCCACACCATCTCGCGCGAAGAACTGTCAGTACGCGAACACATGAGTTCTATCCTGCGCCATCTGCAGTCGGCCAAATTTGTTGAGTTTCATGATCTTTTTGATCCAACGCGTGGCGTTCCGGTCATCGTTGTTAATTTTATCGCCCTGCTTGAATTGGCCAAGGAAACCCTGATCGAGATAACTCAGGCTGAGGCTTTTGCGCCCATTTATGTCAGGCTCTCGTACTCGCCGACCTAGCGAGAAATCGATCAGTGATATGACGACTGGTCGTATCAACATAATCAATCGTGCTACCTAAAGCCTATCTACAGACATGAAAATCGTCTCTTCCATTGATGAGCTACGTGACCAGTTACGCGGTCAGCTGCGCACGGTGTTCGTACCTACCATGGGCAATCTGCACGAGGGCCATCTTTCCTTAATTAGGTTAGCGCGTAAACATGGCGATCCTATTGTGGCGTCTATCTTCGTCAATCGCCTGCAATTCGGGCCTAATGAAGATTTTGATAAATACCCAAGAACCTTCGCTGCGGATATAGAAAAGTTAGAAAAAGAAGGCGTGTATGTATTGTTTGCGCCGACAGAACGCGACTTGTATCCGGAACCACAAGAATTTCGCGTGCAGCCACCTTCTGATCTGGGCAGCATACTGGAGGGAGAATTCCGACCCGGATTTTTCACAGGCGTATCCACTGTCGTACTCAAATTATTTTCGTGCGTACAACCACGCGTGGCTGTCTTTGGTAAAAAAGATTATCAACAGCTAATGATCATTCGAAATATGTCGCGTCAGTTTGCTCTTCCTACAGACATTATTGCTGCCGAAACCTGGCGTGCCGATGATGGGCTAGCGCTGTCCTCGCGTAACACCTATCTCACTGACACTGAACGCGCAGAAGCACCTACGCTGTATGCAGAATTACAATCGGTGGCCGATGCTGTGCGCAATGGGGATCTCAATGTTTCTCTAATAGAAAAACGTTCCATGGAACGACTAGCTTCACGTGGATGGCAACCCGATTACGTATCGATTAGAAAACGCATTGATCTGCAGCCCCCTACCGCCGGTGATCTTGCGCAGAATGAACCGCTGATCGTCCTTACTGCTGCAAAACTGGGCGCCACACGATTGATCGATAATCTCGAAATATAATTTTTCCTGGCCACTGGAAATTGGGGTGTGGCTTGAGTCCGAATTTTTTTCTAACTCTCGTCAGAACAACGACCTCAGACAGCACCGCCCTTGATGATGGCGCATGATTCAATGTCTCTGATGCAAACCTACTTTAGGCAGTAACACCGCTGTGCAAATACGCTGAGTTAGTTTGTATTTATAACCAATCGCGATAAAACAATCGGCTCGCACATCACTACAAAAAATAAAAAAAATTCTGGAGTTGCCCTATGAACGTAATTAACTCACCCGAGATTCAAGCCAAATTAAAAGGAACCTTGCCTGATCTTTTGGGTTTTGAAGTCCGTGCCGTCGATGAGCATGGGCTCACAGCCAGTTTTGATGTGCAAGCTCACCATCTGGCACCGAATGGATACCTGCATGCTGCATCTATAGTGATGCTAGCCGATACTGCCTGCGGTATGGGTTGCATGTTAAATCTGCCAGAGGGTGCACTCAGCTTTACAACGATAGAACTAAAAAGTAATCATCTCGGCACAGCGCGCGAAGGTCGAATTGAGTGCCAGGCAAAGCCCGTACATAAAGGAAGAACAACGCAGGTATGGGATGCCTCTGTCACGGCTAATGGCAAAACACTAGCGCTGTTTCGCTGCACTCAGATGGTACTTTGGCCCACGCCTTAAATGGAGCTCGAAAAATCCATGGGTACGCAATCTGCTTCCGGTCTTTGCATCGTAAGCGACAACCTACTATGTCGCTCACCCGTGTTTGAACCTGAATACTGTTAGCCGACACTAGTCAGTGCTCTCTGTCGGCTGCAAGCAGCACACCCCCAGACATACCCATTACACTTCTGAAAAATATAAAAAAAGGGAGATACACATGCATAAGCCATCCGAGCTTAATCAATCACTCGTTACGTATTACAGTAAGCAATACAACGCCCGTGCATCCATACCGGATCATCCTCATATTTTTTCTCGCTGGCAGAGTGACTCGGCTTTAGCTCGCCGAACCAATGCAGGCCTGCTCGATGTTTCTTACGGCCCCGCCGCTGGTGAGCGATTAGATTTTTTCCCGGCGCACCAAAGCTCTGCACCTTTACTGGTGTTTATTCATGGCGGTTGGTGGCGCTCGCTCGATAAATCCGATTTTACTTTTCTTGTATCAGGCTATAGACGTGCGGGCTTTAATGTCGCGCTAACCAACTACACCTTAGCGCCAACTGCCAGCCTGGAAGAGATCACACGCCAACAATTGCGTGCCTTGGCATGGCTTTATCGTCATGCAAATCGCTATGACTATGATCCGGAGAAAATCGTTGTTGCTGGCCATTCTGCCGGTGGGCATTTGGCTGCAATGATGATGGCTGCGACGTGGCCGGAATGGTCGGAAGACTTGCCGGTAGATTTAGTTAAAGCTGGCGTACTGCTATCTGGGTTATATGATTTGGAAGCTATTCGGCATGTCGATTTTGTAGCGGATGATTTGCAATTAACCGCAGAGCGCGTAAATAATCTTTCACCTGCTTGGATGCCGCAGTCACATCCCGCTCCCTTTATTACTTCGGTTGGCGATCTCGAATCCGAGGAATTCCAACGCCAAAACCAATTGATTTCAGAGAGTTGGTTTGAGAACCACAGACATGATGTAATGCTCGATGGGTACAACCATTTAACAATCTGCGATGCCTTTGGCACGCCAGGTCATCCACTGTTTGAATCAACGTGTGACTTGATACACTCGCTGTAACTGATTTCTATTTTTAGGGTGATACATGTCCTGATCCGACTAACGCATAGCGGATCAGGGTGGGTAGTCGCGTATCATTTTTTGTCGCAAGGTCTCCTGAAATTCAGTCGCCAGTAAAACTTCTCTCAACAAATAAATAAAACTGCCTGTTAGCGATATCAGCGCTAGTACAAATAAACCAGCAATCGGCGTCACCAGCCGCAAATCCAACGCGTCGGCAACAAACAGCACCGCCACCACCAGACAGATCAGTAAAGCGCACAGTGTGGATAGAAAAATGGCGCGATTGATCTTGCGGGCACGCCGAAATAAAACGTCCAACTCTTCAAAGGCTGCCACCCTAATCTTGGCAGGCACTGAAGGCATCGCATTTTCCAGTCGCTCATCGAGCTCTCTGGTGCGGTCAATAATCCGTGCTAATCGATTAGTAAGTACCAGCATATTCGTGCCAACGCCGGTCAATAAAAAGACTGGGGCAATCGCTAATTGAATAATGTGACCTATCTCACCTGGCTGGATATTCATAATATTTTTAGGTCTGCGAAAAGATGTAACCGCAGTCTACCAGTGCTCAGTACCTGCGACGTAAAACGCGCCTAAGTACCTGACAACTTCATTACCCGCCTTTGCAGTGAGCTCGTTGAGTTCATCTGAACTAACCAAAACTATTCAGACCTTACTTCGTTATTTCATCTCACAGATGCCGCAAAGTTTTTGCTTTAGCTGGGGCTAGATGAATGCGATTTTTTCGCTTCCCACCAAACAATTCCTCAGGGAAATCATATTTAGTAACCAAGCACAAATATCCGATGTCATGAAAATTTTTGATGCAAATCATCTAGGTCGGTTTGCGAAAAACTGTTACATTTAACTTTAATGTTGCCATTTTGTTACTAAGGAGCAAGCATGAACGAGATCTGGCCATCCTTTACCCGTACTCACATTGTGGGTTAACGGCATGAAGCTCAGTAATGCAGTCAAAACACTCTCTCACGCTGGCTGGAAAGAATCATGATCAGAGTAGTTATTGCGGATGATCACGCATTGATGCGAGAAGGTCTAAAACATATTTTGCAGTCGGCCACCGATATAGAAATAGCCGCCGAGGCAACCGACGGTTTCGAAACATTGCAGGTAATACGCACACATCCTTGTGAGGTACTGGTCATGGATCTTTCCATGCCAGGCAGAGGCGGCATGGAGTTAATACGGCAGATTAAGGAAGAAGTTCCCATGCTGCGTATTTTGGTTCTGACTATGCATGAAGAACAAGAATATGCCGCCCGAGCTATTCGCGCAGGAGCCATGGGATACATGACTAAAGAAGGTGCAGGCACTCAGCTGGTCAATGCCATAAGGCGCGTTGCAAGTGGTCGCCCCTACATCAGCATGGAAGTCGCTGAACAATTAGCGATTGATTCCATGCCAGCGAATGAAAAACTTCCACACACATCGCTATCTGATAGAGAAATTGAAGTTTTCAATTTGCTTGTCAATGGAAAATCAGTCACTGAAATCGCCACACTACTTCACTTGTCAGCAAAAACTATCAGCAGCCATAAGAGTCGTATATTGCAAAAAATGAATAGCTCATCACTTGCTGATTTAGTGCGTTATGCAGTCACGCATGAACTATTACTTCCTTTGCGTAAGTAATTAAATTTTATCAATGGAAATCACGACTATGCGCACAATCAATTACTTAAAAAAATGCTCGGAATTAGCCCAGCTTCAATCAGTGACACTCTCATATGCATTCAGCGATATCCGATAGCCAGTATGTAATTCAATGTTGATACTTACCACGTCTTTCATTCATGACGCAAAACTGCAGAGTAACTCGCCATGCGATTGATACAACACCCATAAACAATCAACCAAGGTTGATGATGTTAATCATAAATATCCGAAGAATTTTTTTATTATTTTTATTTATACATACACATCAAAACAAGAAGCAAGTTCTCAGAAGTTAAGTGACTTCACATTAGTAGTCCCAGCCCTAAACTCCTGGAGGTAACCATGACATCATCCAATATTTCCGAGACCCGACCAGAACCGGGCAGCAATCCCACTATTCACACCACAACTGGCGATGTGAGTTGGCAAAGGCAGGGCAAGCTTTGGTCTAACTTAAAAGAGCTGTGCGAGCTTTTGCGGATACCAGCAACATCCTCAGTTAACGACGAAGAATTTTTATTTCAACATGTTCAATTTAAAACCGGACAACGCGTACACACCATAGGCCAACCTTTCGATACACTATTTATTGTTCACTCAGGATTTCTTAAAACTGTACTCATCGACGAGTTTGGTAATGAACAAGTACTGAGCTTTCCTATGAAAGGTGATTTATTTGGCGTCGATGGAATACACACAAAACGATACGCTTCCGAGGCTGTTGCACTCTCAAATTGCGACTTGATACTTCTTCCATTCAAAAAATTTATTGCACTGGGCCGCACCCATTCAGAACTGGAATACGCCATGTATAGCGTAATGAGCCGCGAATTAGTTCGTGAGCAAGGAATGGTCAGTATGTTGGGCGCACTATCTGCAGAAGCACGTGTAGCGCGTTTCCTTGTGTCCTTGTCTGAACGATTTGCAGAGATGGGTTACTCCAGCAAGCTGTTCAATCTACGCATGACACGGCATGAAATCGGTAGCTATCTTGGCCTGACGTTGGAAACGGTCAGCCGTACTCTCTCGGCGTTTAATGAGTTTGGTTTGATTACTGTGGATCAGCGATCAATAGGAATCAAAGATGTTGACTCGCTACGTACCTTACGTCGGCTGCCGCCCTCCAGCGCTCGCTCTAAACAAGCGAGCAAAAAAGCACGTGAAGCAGCTCTCATGCGCAGCGGTAATTCTAGCGCTGGCAATAGTGATTTGCAGGTTGCCTCACTGTAGAACAAAAGCGATTAAGAACGAACTCGCCATGGCAGCATTACAAGCATTCGCGCTGCCATGTGGTTCCTCTGCTAGTGCGACTTAATAAGAAATGAGGATGGTCTGGAAAGTAAGCACGTATGCGCCAACTGTCCAGACTATCCACTGCTTTAACCAAGCTGCATTCCCAATCTGCATAAGACCTAATAATCACCCAGCTGCTTAGGCCTTATCTTGACCCATAGCCTGCCGCTTGCGAGAACTGACTGACCGCGACCGACCGCCCTCAGTTACCTCTAACGCATGAGTTGTCATTTCGTGCGCCACTTCACGAATGCTCTCATCGCCACTGCCCGTAGCAGCCAGATGCTGACTAGTCGCTTCACCAGCTTCTTCAAAGGCGTCTCTCCAGACCGACAACATCCCCACGAACGGATTAACCGCCGCCAGTTGATCTACAGGTGATTCCTGTGCATGAGTCTCGGCCTGATGAGCAAATTGCTGCAACTGGCCTCGTGATAGCTGACCTATCCTATCGAGATATTGTCTGACTGTTTTTCCAAACTCTGATTGAATTTCAATAATTGCACTCATAATTTGCTGATTGCATTGCATGGTTTTGTCAGGGCTGCAAACTGACGAATTCTGCAGCTCGACCATGCGCGACTGGTCGCGCAAATCAGCGGCGACTCGTGCCAGCTTAAGTTGGGCATCTAACATCTGATGCGCCACGTCCAGGACGGCGTGATCAATCTTGTCAACTCCAGAAAAAATAGCATTTGCCAGATTCGTTGAGACATCAAGTTGATACTTCGCCAGTTCGACCAATGAATTGTGCTGCTTAGTGCTCGGCATCGTTATGCTCCTTGAATTCAATAAGAAGTGAGCGCCGGCCAGCAATTAAATTCACTGGCGGGCGATCTCTGATGCTGCGACAGCCAGATTCAACCATTTTGCGTATGATCAAAGCATGAGCCGAGGGTATAATAATGCCCGGCAAGGCTTGGCATTGCCCCGAACGCCCTCATAGGTGCTGACGGTTGTTACAACACCGGGACTGTATGTCAAAGAATCAAGCCAGGAAGCCCCTGGAAATAAAAATTTCTACGGTGGTCGCTGTTGCTGCCATGCTGGCTGACACCGACCCAGCCAAATTGTCTTCAGCACTTTCACAAATTACCGGCGGAACTCCTGATTATTTCGAAGATGATTTCACGCTGCTCGACCTGAGCGGTCTGAGCGCGAAGCCGTTACCTGGCACTATCGATTGGCCAGCGCTGATGTCTCTGTTCAAACAACATCGACTGCGCCCGGTCGCGGTGCGCAACGCGCCTGCATCTCTGGAAGAAGAAATCCGCAGTCATGGCCTCAGTATCGACACGTTCGACCAATCCAAGCAATTTGAACTAACACCGCCGCCCTCCCCTGAAATTCCAGCGGCATCCGTTCCCGAACCCGTCAGCCCTGAGGCTACCAAGAGCGTGGCCAATGCCATGGTGGTGGATACGCCGGTGCGTGGGGGGCAGCGCATCTATGCGCGTGACTGCGATCTGATTCTGATGGCGATGGTCAATCCCGGCGGTGAAGTGATTGCTGATGGCAGTATTCATGTGTATGCACCACTGCGTGGTCGTGCTCTGGCAGGTGCTTCAGGTAACACTCAGGCCAGAATTTTTTCACTGTCTATGGAAGCTGAACTGGTCTCTATAGCTGGTGTTTATCGCACCTTTGATGAAGAGTTGTCCGCAACAGTGGCTGGCAAGCCTGCGCAAATCAGACTGATCAATGATCGTCTGGACATTACGCCGATATCACTGAAATAATTTTTTCATTTAATAAATGCTTAAGAATTTTATTTATTTCTCGTTTCTTTGCACGACAGTCTTGAAATAGCTGTTCGAATTAAGCATATGACTACCCTGGTAACCTAGGGCCTAGTAAAAATTACCTGAATTTATGTAATTAGTACTTCCACAGACAAGGAGTTTTCCGTGGCAAAAATTA
>JAULVH010000284.1:0-9937 GCA_032111105.1 Burkholderiaceae bacterium
AAATAATGGTGACATGCGAGCCACCATAAAAATACCCGCGGTCACCATCGTTGCGGCATGAATCAACGCTGATATAGGTGTGGGGCCTTCCATAGAATCTGGCAGCCAGACATGCAAAGGAAATTGTGCCGACTTGCCCATCGCGCCTATGAACAAGCAGATACACGCTACCGTGATCAACATCCAGTCCGAGCCGGGCAAGGTGAGCGCAGCGAGTTCTTCGCGTTTGGCAAAGACCTCTGCGTAATTCATCGAACCCGCATAGGCTAATAACAAACCTATACCTAAAATAAATCCAAAGTCGCCGACACGATTAACTAAAAAAGCCTTCATGTTGGCGAAAATTGCTGTGGGTCGTTTGAACCAAAACCCAATCAACAGATATGAGACCAAGCCTACAGCTTCCCAACCGAAAAACAACTGGAGGAAGTTATTGCTCATCACGAGCATGAGCATGGCAAACGTAAACAGCGATATGTAAGAGAAAAAGCGGTTATAGCCTTCGTCATCCTGCATGTAGCCTATGGTGTAGATGTGAACCATCAGTGACACAAACGTCACCACACACATCATCATGGCTGTCAGGCTATCGATCAAAAAACCAATTTCCAGTTTGATGCTGCCCACTGTCATCCAGGTATACAAGGTGCCGCTGTAGGTGGCACCCGCCATGACCTCTGCCAGTGCGTGCAAAGAAATTAGAAAAGCAACCAACACGCCCAGTATGGTCACGCTGTGCGAGGCAGTACGGTCGATCACATTTCCAAAAAAGCGCGTGCCAAACAGGCCGGCTATTACGGAGCCCGCCAGTGGTGCCAGTGGCACTATCAGCATCAGATATGGGTTGAGTTGCCCCGACATGAAAATTCTTTTCCTTGTTGTTAAATTAGCCCTTGAGACGGTCGAGTTCTTCTACGTTGACCGTATTCAAGTTCCGGAACAGCACGACAAGTATGGCCAGTCCTATCGCCGATTCGGCGGCGGCCACTGTCAAAATAAAAAATACGAATACCTGCCCTGCAGCATCTCCAAGGTAGTGAGAGAAGGCCACGAAATTCATGTTTACTGCTAGGAGCATCAATTCAATCGACATCATGATGATGATGATATTTTTTCGATTCAAAAAAATACCGACGACTGCAATGGCAAACAGAATCGCGCCCAAGGTCAGGAAGTGTGCAAGTGTCAGTTCCATGGTGGCCTCAGGATTTTTCTGCGGCGGATTGCTCCGCTGCACGGTTGCGTTCGGAAGGCATGCTAATAATGCGCACCCTATCCTCTTTGCGTGTTTTGACCGCTTTACCGGGATCAAAATATTTAATGTCTTTACGACGGCGCAGGGTTAGTGCGACAGCGGCCACAATCGCCGCCAGCAATATGAGCGCCGCAATTTCAAAGGCATACAGATACTGGGTGTAAATCAGCTTACCCAACTCGCGCGTATCACCTATGTTGAGCGCTGCGCCTTGTGCCTGTTGGGCGACGAATCCTTTTACGAATACGGCGGTCATCTCAACGGCGATGATTAATCCGATCACGACGGCCAGCGGCATATGGCCCCAAAAGCCTACTCGCAGTTTGCTCATGTCGATGTCGAGCATCATCACGACAAACAGAAACAACACCATCACAGCACCGACATACACCAGCACTAAAACAATGGCAAGAAATTCTGCCTTTAACAACATCCACAAAGCAGCCGCCGAGAAAAAAGACAAAATCAAAAACAGCGCCGCATTGACCGGATTGCTATCCGTGATGACCTTAACCGCTCCAATGATGAGCAGTGCGGAAAAGGCATAAAAAAGAAAAGTCGTAAATTCCATAATCAATCTCAGCGATAACTCGCGTCAGCTTGACGAGCAGCGGCAATTTCAGGCTCATACTTGTCACCTATGGCCAGCAGCATGTCTTTGGTGTAATACAGATCACCACGCTTTTCTCCGTGGTATTCAAGAATATGTGTCTCGACTATCGAATCGACTGGACATGATTCTTCACAGAAGCCGCAAAAAATACACTTGGTTAAATCGATGTCATACCGCGTAGTACGGCGTGAACCGTCATCACGTTGTTCTGATTCGATACTAATGGCCATAGCCGGACACACGGCCTCACACAGTTTGCACGCAATGCAACGCTCTTCGCCATTGGGATAACGGCGTAACGCATGCAAGCCACGAAAGCGCGGCGACTGCGGTGTTTTCTCTTCAGGGAATTGCACTGTAATTTTGCGCGCAAACATATAGCGCCCTGTCAGCGCCAGGCCCTTAAAAAGCTCTCGCAGCATTAAGCTTCCGAGGAAATCTTTGATCGCTTCCATATGCATTTAGCCTCTGGCTTTAAATCCTAGTGATTACTACTTCCAGATATTCCAGGGAGTTTGCATCCACACAGCCACTATCACCAGATAAACAATGGTTAGCGGTATGAATATCTTCCAACCCAGTCGCATGATCTGGTCATAGCGATAGCGTGGGAAAGAAGCACGAACCCAAATAAAAATTGAAACAACCAAGAAAGTCTTGATGCCCAGCCAAATCCAGCCAGGAATAAAATCCAGCAAAGATAACGGCGCACTCCAGCCACCCAAAAACAACAGGGTTGCGAGCATAGAGATCAAAATCATGTTGGCGTATTCGGCCAGGAAAAACATCGCGAACGACATGCCTGAATATTCAACCATGTGGCCAGCCACAATTTCTGATTCGCCCTCGACTACGTCAAACGGATGACGAGCTGTCTCGGCTATACCCGAAATGATGTACACCACGAACATAGGTAACAGCGGCAACCAGTTCCATGAAAGGAAATTCAAGCCTAGGTTGGCAAACACACCTCGGGTCTGACTGCCTACTATCTCAGACAGATTCAAACTGCCCGACACCATGAGCACTATCACCAACACAAATCCCATGGCGATTTCGTAGGAAATCATTTGCGCGGAGGCGCGCATCGCTCCGAGGAATGCGTATTTCGAGTTTGATGCCCAGCCCGCGATAATTACGCCATACACTTCAAGCGAAGTAATCGCCATCACAAACAACAAACCGGCATTCACATTAGCTAGTGCTTGATCTGGACCAAACGGTATCACCGACCAGGCAGCCAGCGCTGGCATGATCGTCATTACCGGCGCAATCACAAACAAGGCCTTGTTTGCTTTCGCTGGAACAATGATTTCTTTTAGTAGCAACTTCAATGCGTCAGCGATAGGCTGCAAAAGGCCTGCAGGTCCTACGCGATTAGGGCCTATGCGTACATGCATCCAGCCTATCATCTTGCGCTCCCACAGCGTGAGATACGCAACGCATCCCATTAAAGGCAAAGTCACTGCAATGATTTTGATCAGCGTCCAGGCAATCGGCCAAGCAGGACCCAGCAGTTGACTACCGGTGCTGGTCAGCAGATTTAAGAAATCACCCATCAGGCTTTCTCCACCTTGATAGATCCAAACATAGAACCCAGTGCAGCCGTTGATGCATGAGCTGCTGCCAGTCGAACGACATTTGCAGGTAAACCATTTTCGATAATACAAGGCAGCGTAACCGAACCCGTGCCTTGCGTAACTCGCACCAAAGTGCCCTCATTGAGGCCCATAGTTTTAGCTAAGGCCGGTGAGATTTTAATTTTTGGTGATTGCGAATCTACCGTTTGCTGCAATGATTCTGCTCGACGCACGATCGCATCGCTAAAATAAATAGGTACTTCAGCAACGCGTTGAATATCCGCAGAAGTTTGCGGTGCACGCAATGGAATATCTGCACGATTATTTAGGTGTGCAGACAAATCAAGACCATCCAGCGATTTCGCGCCTATGACTTCGTTGCGTATATCTTCCGTAGTCTCGTATGCAAAATTGTCTAGCGAGAGCAAATTACCCAGTACGCGCAATACCTTCCAACCGGGTCGTGTGTCGCCCAATGGTTTGACAGTTCCATTAAAGCCCTGTGCGCGACCCTCTGCATTAACGAAGGTACCGGAAGTTTCAGAGAACGGCGATATCGGCAACAGTACGTCGGCGTAGTCCATGCCATGACGATACGGCGACATCACCACCACCATCTCAGCCTGAGCCAGCGCAGCGCGTGCACGCTGAGGATTAGCGCAATCAAGTTCAGGCTCGGCGTTTAACAGCAGATAGGCTTTCTTCGCTTGTTCAAATTGCGTAAGTGCCAAATTTCTATTGGCAGGCAATGCTTGCGCCAAATAACCGCCAACGGTATTAGCCGCTTCAGTTAAATAGCCAATTTGTGCATTGGTGTGGGTAGCAATCCATTGTGCGAGTGCATGCAATTGCGATGCCTGGGGATGTTGGGTCGCTGCGTTACCAAGAAAAATCGCACGTGGCTCACCAGACATCAAACCGGCTGCAATTTGTTTAGCTGTTGGCGATGGTTGAAGTTGCGCCAATTCCGCAGGAGCATCGATCTGCTTACTCTGCGCAACGGCTACAGCGACTTCACCTAACAAAGTAAGCCATTCGGATGGCGCAGCAATTAGCTTGTTTGCCAAAGGCATCAAGAGATCGTCATCCGTTCCATGCAACAGCGATACTTGTGCGCCACGACGAACTGCTGCGCGTAATTTCGCAGCCAACAGTGGATGATCTTTGCGTAAAAATGAGCCTATGACGAATACGCGCTTCAAATGGCTAAATGCATCAATACTCATACCCAGCCAAGGCGTAAACGAACCATCAGTTATGGCATCTGATTGGCGCAGACGAAAATCTACATTCTCTGATCCTAAGCCTCGCACCACTTTCTGCAGTAACGATAATTCTTCTAACGTGGAATAGGGTGTAGCTAAGGCTGCAATGGAATCAGCACCGTGCTCATGAAGAATATTTCGTAAACCATGCGCCACATACTCAAGCGCAGTTTGCCAGTCGGTGTTTTGCCACTTGCCATCTTGCTTGATCATTGGTGTGGTCAAGCGCTCGTCGCTATTTAAGCCCTCATAGGCGAAGCGATCACGATCAGATAACCAGCACTCATTAATTGCTTCGTTCTCCAGTGGGAGAACACGCATGACTTTTGCACCCTTGACCTGAACTATCAGATTCGCACCCAAACTATCGTGCGGGCTGACTGACTTGCGTCGTGAGAGTTCCCAGGTACGCGCGCTGTAACGAAATGGCTTGGATGTCAGTGCGCCCACCGGGCACAAGTCGATCATGTTTCCTGATAATTCAGAATCTACCGAGTTGTTCACAAAGGTAGTGATCTCTGCATGTTCGCCGCGATTGAGCATACCGAATTCCATCACACCGGCAATCTCTTGACCAAAACGTACACAACGCGTGCAGTGTATGCAGCGACTCATCTCTTTCATAGAAATAAGCGGGCCGGCATCTTTAGCGTGCACTACACGTTTTTCTTCGTGATAGCGAGATGCCGATGGGCCATAACCTACAGCCAAATCCTGTAACTGACACTCACCGCCCTGATCGCAAATAGGGCAATCCAATGGATGATTAATCAACAGAAATTGCATTACATCTTTTTGTGCCTTGACCGCTTTTTCGCTGTGCGTGCGAACGATCATGCCCGCCGTTACCGGAGTAGCGCAGGCAGGCAGTGGCTTAGGTGCTTTTTCAACTTCAACTAAACACATACGGCAGTTAGCCGCGATGGAAAGTTTTTTGTGATAACAAAAATGGGGGATGTAAGTACCCAGGCGATTGGCAGCATCCATCACCATGGAGCCTTCTTGCACCTCAACTTTTTGTCCGTCTATTTCTATCTCAACCATGATTGTCCCGGTCAGATGTAAGTCGGCACGAGACAACGCTTGTGCTCAATGTGATACGCAAATTCATCCGTAAAATTCTTGATCATGGCGCGCACCGGCATGGCTGCGGCATCACCCAGAGCGCAAATGGTGCGCCCCTGAATTCCATCACACACAGAATTAAGTACATCCAGATCATCTACCCTGCCCTGCCCGTGCTCGATACGATGCACCATGCGATACAACCAACCCGTACCTTCACGACATGGCGTGCATTGACCGCAGGATTCTTCGTAATAAAAATACGATAGCCGCAGCAGTGATTTGACCATGCACCGATCTTCATTCATCACAATTACTGCACCCGAGCCCAGCATAGAACCTGCCTTGGCTATTGAGTCGTAATCCATATCGGTTTGCATCATCAGGTCGCCTTTAAGTACAGGCATAGACGAACCACCTGGAATAACGGCCTTAATTTTTTTACCGTCACGCATACCACCGGCTAACTCCAGCAAGGTGGCAAACGGTGTACCTAGGGGTACTTCATAGTTGCCCGGTTTAGCGACATCACCTGATACCGAAAATATTTTCGTGCCGCCATTATTCGGCTTACCTATAGCAGCGTAGGCTTCGCCACCCAAACTGAGTGCAAATGGAACCGCAGCAAACGTCTCGGTATTGTTAATCGTGGTGGGTTTGCCGTACAAGCCAAAACTTGCGGGGAAAGGCGGCTTGAAACGTGGTTGACCTTTTTTTCCTTCTAACGATTCGAGTAACGCGGTTTCTTCTCCGCAGATATACGCACCGTATCCGTGAAACGCATGCAGCTGAAATGAAAAATTCGAACCTAAAATGCGGTCGCCTAAATAACCACCTGCACGTGCCTGGTCTAGGGCTTCTTCGAAGCGCGCATAGACATCCCAAATTTCGCCGTGTATGTAGTTGTAGCCCACGGGTATACCCATGGCGTAGGCACCAATAGCCATTCCCTCGATAACGGAATGCGGGTTGTAGCGAAGAATGTCACGATCTTTAAACGTGCCTGGCTCGCCTTCATCAGAATTACACACCAGGTATTTTTGACCGGGAAACTGACGTGGCATGAAGCTCCACTTCAAGCCCGTTGGAAAACCAGCTCCACCGCGACCACGCAAAGAGGACGCTTTAAGTTCAGCAATGACCTGCTCAGGAGGGATGTTTTCGTTCAGTATGCGACTCAACGAGGCATAGCCGCCCCGCTTTACATAGTCTTCAAGTCCCCAGTTCGTGCCATTAAGGCCCGCTAAGATCAAGGGTTGGATGTGACGGTCGTGTAGGCACGTCATTTTTTTAACTCCGCCAGTAACGCATCAATTTTTTCATTCGACATATGACTACACATGCGTTTGTTATTGACCAGAAGGACTGGCGAATCACCGCAGGCTCCCATGCACTCACCTTCGACTAAGGTGAATTGACCATCGGACGTTGTTTCGCGGTAATCGATACCCAGTTTTTCTTTCAGATGAGCAGCCGCTTTTTCTCCGCCTGACAAGGCGCATGGCAAGTTAGTACAAATAGTGACTTTGTACTTACCCACGGGCTTGACGTCATACATGTTGTAAAAAGTAGCGACCTCTTGAACGGCAATCGCAGGCATGCCTATGTACTTTGCCAAATCTTGCATTACCTCAGCAGATACCCAGCCACGCTCATCTTGTGCAATGGCGAGCGCAGCCATCACCGCCGATTGGCGTTGGTCTTCAGGGAACTTGGCCAGTTCACGATCTATTTTTTTATACGCTTGTTCTGATAACAGCATGGACTAACCTTCTGAATAAAACCGCAATCAGCGGTCAATCTCACCAAAAACAATATCTTGCGTGCCAATGATCGTTACAGCATCTGCAATCATGTGACCCTTGGCCATCTCATTTAAACCTTCCAGGTGGGCAAACCCAGGGGCGCGTATTTTTAATCGGTAGGGTTTGTTTGCACCATCGGAAACCAGATAGATACCAAACTCTCCCTTGGGATGCTCAACTGCTGCATACGCTTCGCCCTTGGGCACATGGAAGCCTTCAGTAAATAATTTGAAGTGATGAATCAACTCTTCCATGTTGGATTTCATGTCCACACGTGATGGGGGTGCTACTTTGTGATTGTCGGTCATGACCGGACCGGAGTTGTTACGCAACCATTCAACGCATTGCTTGATGATGCGATTGGATTGCCGCATTTCTTCAACGCGCACCAGGTAGCGGTCGTAGCAATCACCATTGACGCCCACCGGTATATCAAAATCCATCAAATCATAAACTTCATACGGCTGTTTTTTACGCAGATCCCAGGCTATACCCGAACCACGCAACATAGCACCGGTAAAACCCATTTGCAGAGCACGCTCTGGGCTGACTACACCGATACCAACTAATCGTTGTTTCCAGATGCGGTTGTCAGTAAGCAGTGTTTCGTATTCATCGACATACGTAGGAAAACGATTCGTAAAATCTTCAATAAAATCGAGCAGTGAACCCTGTCGGTTTTCATTTAAACGCCGAATAGCTTTGTCGTTACGGATCAATGACGCGTTGTATTGCGGCATGCTGTCTGGCAGATCACGATACACACCACCGGGACGATAGTAAGCCGCGTGCAAACGTGCACCTGATACGGCTTCATAACAATCCATTAAATCTTCGCGCTCGCGGAAGGCATACAAGAAAACGCCCATCGCACCCACGTCCAGCGCATGTGCACCTAACCACAGCAGGTGATTCAAAATGCGCGTGATTTCATCGAACATCACACGTATGTATTGCGCACGTAACGGCACCTCGACAGCCAGCAATTTTTCAATCGCCATCACATACGCATGCTCATTACACATCATCGATACGTAATCCAGCCTGTCCATGTATGGCACGGATTGCAGGTAGGTACGTGTTTCAGCCAATTTTTCAGTCGCGCGATGCAGCAGACCGATATGTGGATCAGCTCGTTGTATGACTTCACCATCTAATTCCAACACCAGACGCAACACACCGTGCGCCGCCGGATGCTGAGGACCAAAGTTGAGGGTGTAATTCTTAATTTCAGCCATGAAGTTTCACTCCCTTGGCTAGCGGGCTACAAAGGACAGTAGTTGACTCAACTTTGGCGAAAAATAATTTCACCGAAAAATTGCTAAGCACGTTGTTATTCATAGTAGCCATGACTATTTAATACCGTAGTTTTCTTCGCGTATTATGCGGGGCACGTTTTCTCGTGGTTCTATCGTAACGGGCTGATAAATTACGCGTTTTTGCTCCGGGTCATAGCGCATCTCAACGTATCCGCTCACGGGGAAATCTTTGCGGAACGGATGGCCGATAAACCCGTAGTCGGTCAGCAAACGGCGAAGGTCATCATGACCTTCGAATAAAATTCCAAATAAATCAAATGCTTCACGCTCATACCAATTGGCTGACGACCATATAGGACATACCGACGGTATGACTGGCAAATCTTCATCCGTGGCAAAGGTGCGTATGCGCAGACGCCAATTGTGTGTAATGGACAGCAGATGCACGACTACCGCAAATCGATCACCTTCCCATGCGCCGTCACCGTAGCTGGAATAGTCCACGCCACAAAGATCGAGCAATTGCTCAAATCGGGTCGTTGGATGGTCGCGTAAATCCTGCATCGCCGACAAATAATCCGACGCACCGATAACTACAGTGATTTCGCCTAGCTCTTCAGTCAGGGTCTTAATTTTCTGACCTAAGACCAGCTGCAAAGCATTTTTGAGGTTGTCGAGTTTGGTGCTCATGTCTGGTGTCGTTGAAATCAGCGGGCGATGGTGTTGGTTCGCCGGATTTTGTTTTGTAGCTGCATGATCCCGTACAGCAGCGCCTCGGCCGTAGGTGGGCACCCAGGAACATAAATATCAACCGGAACAATACGATCGCATCCGCGTACAACTGAATACGAGTAGTGATAGTAGCCTCCACCATTGGCGCAGGAACCCATCGATATGACCCAGCGAGGCTCAGCCATCTGGTCATACACCTTGCGCAGGGCCGGTGCCATCTTGTTGCACAGCGTGCCGGCTACGATCATCACATCTGATTGTCTGGGTGACGGACGAAACACCACGCCAAAACGATCAAGATCGTAGCGCGACGCGCCCGCGTGCATCATCTCAACCGCACAGCACGCAAGACCAAAAGTCATG
>JAULVH010000285.1:0-2464 GCA_032111105.1 Burkholderiaceae bacterium
GCAATTGAAGGGCGCAAAAATGGGCCAGCCCTTGCGGAGGTACTCGCTAAAATCAGAGAATCGTGACTGCCCACGGAATTTATAAACGTATCCTGCACACATGATTAGACAGGTCAAAATCGCAGCTAAAAAAATTGTCATAGCAGATTTTTTAAGTGTGAAGGCTAAATTTCAACCTTGCTCTTCAAGTTTGTTTGGCGCTGCAAAGGCTGCCAATGTAGCCCACAAGAGTGCGACTGTTCGCGTGCCATGCATCGATCCAAAGAGTGATCCAAGCATGCCGACAACAAAGTAGCCTACAGTGACTATCATGAACGCCCAACCACAAAATTTCTGAAGAGGATATTGCGCCATCTTGATCCAGCGCATGGATAGACAAACTAGAGCGAGCCAAAAGGCTCCGAGAGTGGCTGCGCCTACCAACCCGCCCCAAACCATATGGTCAACTATTTGGTTATGCAGTCCTCGCCTAAATCCTTGAATTTCAGCTGGGATTCTATCTGTAAGCACCGATTCCCTTACGCGCTCACGATAGCCCGTTATACCCACACCAATGATTGGTGATTCTTTAAAGGTCTCAAGTCCGAATCGTAACATTTCCAGACGTAGGCCGATGGACGTATTTCGCGCAGTGTCATACTGCTCCGAATCAAAATAAGACTTTAACTCGGTTAATCCCATTTCAACTCTCTGCCGAGCACTTTCGGTGGCACTCAAACCAACTCCTAGCACCATGGTTAAGAGGAGAGCTGCTGCAACTGAATGAATTCTATATCTACGAGTTGCGCTCAGGATTCCAATAAGAATTCCAATTCCAATTATTATGATTCCTGTGCGACCTCCGGACCAGTACACAATAGTCGCCCCAACAGACATTACTGCAGCACAAAGTAGCGCGCCTGACAAACTTCGTCCGTTTCCCAAAGTTGATAAAAATACTCCAACTATCGCCGCTGCTGAATAAATCGCCGCCATATTTCCATAGTCACCGCCTCCGTAAACACCGAACACTCGCGACGCATCAAGGACGATTCGCTCGTACGCAGCTGGGAGAATCGAAATCAGTAACCCCCCAGCTACAAAAGGCAACACCAGCTTCAAGTCAGATTTTGCTCGACGGATGGCAATAAAAATAAGGAAATACCAGATTAGGTAAAGTGGACGATCGAGAAACGATATCTCCCAGCCATGAAGAAGCATATTTATTAAATAAAACAAGGGTAGAATTGCCATCACTCCCAAATAACGCAATTCTTCGCTATCTATAGTTCGTGTGAAGTGCAAAGTTATCATCCCAGATAAAACCAAAAAAATCTGAAGAGTTGCAGAAATCTTGCTTGATATCATTAATGTTAGAAAAGCTCCACAGACTAGGTATGTCACAGTCGGTGTATACCACTTATATTCTTTGTTCAGCCTTGTGCAACCTCCTGAATATAGGTAATCACTGAGGGATTTTCGCATCTAAGCGGCTCTTTCTTTTGTATTTAGCTTCCGCGATTGCCAACCGGATACCGAGTTTAATCGCATCAAGTCTTTCGGGAACATTTCCATGAATTCTAAGTTTTAGAATTATTTTCGCCGCCTCAAAATAACCTGTCCTAATACATCCCTTTGCGAGGGCCCTTGCCGCTGGTGAATGTAGGACTGAAGTCGGGGCAACCCTTAACCAAGCTAATAGATCGGTCTCAGACATCGCATGGTGAAAATTAAATAGCCCATGAAATCCGAAGCATCCAACAACAGGTTGTAGTTCGAATGAGAATCTCCTTGCCAGCTCAATGGGGGCGAAGCGCGCACCATGCTTTGACTCCAATTCGCCCCTGTGCTGTACACAAATACACAGATCCTCGGGGTGAGTATGCGCCAAGGCCCCCTCAGAGACTAAATGCATTAGCCGACGTGAGCGCAGAGAAAACCCTCCGTTTCCTACCGGTGTGCTATTGCGGTCAAGCCACGGAGCGCCAATGTAGTCGTAGTGAAGAAAAGATTCATCCCAGGCCCCTGGGTTTAGGATAAAGCTGTCCCATTGAGCAATTAAGGCATAATCTGTGCGGACATGAGTTACTGCTTGACTCAGCACATATTTAGAGTAAGCATTTACATCAGCTATTTTATCTGTATACTCAATGCAGATGTTTGTGGAGACTAACGGCCTCCAGCGAGGGCGAGTAACTAGCACTACACGGGCAAATTCGGCATGTTTGAGCGTTCGATTTATTGCCTCGAATGCCAATTCGGGATGGCGAGAGTCAATCACCAACAGAGTTATACTCGGGAGGCTTAGCATAGATTTTCGGAAGGGCTGTTTTTGAGAAAACCTAATAGAGACTTGAATAGATGAACTACGAATAATTTTTTTCTTCGTTGGCTTTAGAGTGGGCTAATTAGGTTTCGTATTGTGTTATATAAGAAGGCTCGCAATTATCACTAAAAACTTTTCAAGATGAAATAAAATGAGATT
>JAULVH010000286.1:0-1072 GCA_032111105.1 Burkholderiaceae bacterium
CTACGACATTATACTGATTGATGCGGCACCATTACTGCTGGTTGCAGACAGATTAATCATAGGGACGCATGCTGGCGCAATATTTTTAGCGACGCGCGCTGGTGTGACTCGTCCCTTGGATATCGATGAATCCTTAAAGCGACTCGCTAGTGCTGGGTTATCGGCTAAGGGATTATTATTTAATGACTTTACTCCCCGATCAGGGCACTACGGTTACCGCTACGGTGGTTATGGAGCGCGTCAACAACTAACCTACACCCCAAAATCCGACACTGGCGGACCAGCAATCGCATGAGCACATCGTGTGTTGAGAGTCTCGAGCCGTCGGAAGTCAATGTGTTGGACTATGCATCAGAAATCATACCGGCACCTGTTCCCAATTGGGTGTGGCGTGATGTTGAGCGCATATATAGCAGCGTATTTGCATCCCAATCTGTGCTGATATCTGAAATAAAAGATATCGAAAATTTATATACCTGGGTTGAAAAATCACTTAATGAAATTACAAATATTTTTCTGTTTCGTAAAACAGGATGTGTGATTTATGTGGCAAATGAAGTAATTCACATTTCACCAGCGGTCATAGGACGATTTTCAGAAAGTATTTTTGCATACTATCCGGATGTCCATTTCATACGCTTTCACGCAGTAGTGCTAGCTAAATCACCACTAAAAAACAATGTACAAACTAGTGTTTTTTCGGAAGATTATGTTTTGCAGTTACCCATCTCAAAAGAACTATGGATGGCGGGATTGTCTGCGCGCACGCGTGAGAAATTTCGCAGCTATTTAAGACGAGTAGTCAATAAACATAGTGAAATTATTTTTTGTGTTTATAAGCAATCAGAAATTAATGAGAAAGACGTTAGATCAGTACTTTGGTTAAATCGTTTGCGTATGCAAGAAAAAGGAAAAAAATACGGTATGACGGCGACTGAGGAGAATCAGTTTTGTGTGTTGATGCAAAAATGCGGCTATATATGTTTACTTAAAAAAAATGATGAAATATGCGCCGGATTACTATGTTCTGTAACAGGAAAAGATGTCTATATGCATGTACTTTCACATGATC
>JAULVH010000286.1:1082-11281 GCA_032111105.1 Burkholderiaceae bacterium
TTAGGCTTAGTGTGCTGTTCTTTGACTATTGAACATGTAATTTCACAAAATTTCAAACGACTACATTTCTTATGGGGTCACTATGAATATAAAAAACAGCTAGGAGCAAAGCCAGTTGATCTTAGCAGAGTGATGGTTGTAAAAGGTCTTAGCTTTGTATTCTTGCACCCAATAATTATGGCGCGATGGTATGTCAATAAAGCTCATGACCTACTCCGAGAGCTACGTCACAAACGGCTCATGAAAATTAAAACCTGATTGCGGAGGTCCTCATGCTGATAGACATGCGAGAAGTTGCTGATGGTAGAGAGCTCATAACAACAGTATGCGTCATTGGTGCTGGTGTGGCAGGCATTACGATTGCTCGTGAATTAGAAAAGCAAGGTATTGATGCCTGCATACTTGAAAGTGGAGGATTAGAGCCTGATGATCAAACGCGAGACCTATACCGAGGTGAATCCGTAGGAATAGATTATCAGTTTGCGGACGGATGCCGTGGTCGGTTTTTAGGAGGTAGTAGTAATTGTTGGGGTGGATGGTGTAGGCCATTAGATAGTTGGGATTTTGAACAGCGCG
Organism: Burkholderiaceae bacterium; assembly: GCA_032111105.1. Classification (GTDB taxonomy): domain Bacteria; phylum Pseudomonadota; class Gammaproteobacteria; order Burkholderiales; family Burkholderiaceae_D; genus Pernthalerella. The sequence continues at coordinate 1,659 of JAULVH010000286.1, forward strand.
ATTGGATTCCTTACAGTGGCTGGCCATTTGGACTGGATGAACTAGAACCCTGGTACCGAAAAGTACACGACGTGCTACAACTCGGTCCGATTAACTTTGATCCTGAATTTTGGGAGCAGTCTATCGCTCGCTCAGATGTGCGCCGCATACCTTTTGTGACCGGAAAAGTTCGCGACACCATATCGCAATTTAGTCCCCCTATTCGTTTTGGAAAAGCCTACAGAAGAGAATTAAGGCAGGCAAAATTTGTTAGGTTGTTTTTACATGCAAATGTAACTCAAATTATTCCGGATAAACCAGCACAGTCCATACAACGCGTCAGAGTGCAAACCCTGACAGGTAAACGTATGCATGTTTCTGCCCGATTTTTTATACTTGCGTGCGGGGGTATTGAAAACGCACGTTTACTATTGAGCTCTAACGAAGTCATGCCCAGCGGAGTAGGCAATCAACATGATCTTGTGGGACGATTTTTTATGGATCATCCTCGCATGCTTAAAGGCAAAATTCATTTTTATCCTGCTTGGTCGCGTAACAAGCTGTATGACATCAAATATCACTACATTAATCCGGCAGTTGCCGCCCATGGGGTTCATATAGCCGCACAGTTTGCCTTAACTCCCGAGGTCCTTCAACAAGAGCAATTATTAAATGCCCGACTTTGTTTTTGTTCTGAATTTCCCGGAGAAGGGAGCCTGGGTGCTCAGGCGTTATTTCGTTGTAAACAAGCTTTGCTAGCTAAGGATCAGCCGGGCTGGAAAATCTCCAATGATCTTTGGTTAATGGCGAACGATCCAATGAATACTTTTGCGTATGGATTTACTCGTTTTTTTCACCCTAGGGCTATGATAAAAAATGTAAATTTTCAATTAATAATTGAGCCTGCACCTGATCCCGCTAGTAGGGTAACACTCTCGAGTACCCAAAAAGATGTGTTAGGTATGTCGCGTGTTGTTGTTGATTGGCGCTTAAATACTTTGGTTAAACGAACAGCTGATCGAACTATGGAATTAATTTCGGAAGAATTAAGCATAGCTAATGTAGCAAGGGTGAACTTAGGCCCAACCATAGAACAGTTTGGGTGGCCAAGCACGTTTGAAAAAGAAGGTACCTGGCACCACATGGGTACCACCCGTATGAACACAAATGAAAAATTGGGTGTGGTCAATAGTGATTGTCGCGTTCATGGGCTAAGTAATTTATTTGTTGCAGGTAGTTCCGTGTTTCCTACTGCTGGGGCTAATTTTCCAACAATCACTATCACAGCGCTTGCGTTAAGATTGGCTGATCATTTATCTGTAATGCTTAAAAAAACGTGGAAAGCAATGGTTACAGCATAAATTTTTTTAATGTTTCGATAAAACTAGTCAGTTTGAATTGTGAATCGTACAAATAGGAAGTTACAAATTAACGTGAACGGATGCTCAAATGAGTATCAAAATTAAGTGCTAATTTCGACCGGTTGTTCGCTTATAGAACAATTTGGGAGAGTTGGCCATCTGTTCAAATTAAAAATCTCATACTTGACAAAATTAATTGCGAACCACTTTACTAATTTAGTTACTGAGGAGGCTCATACTTTTTTAACTGAGACTCAGCATGAGCGTACCGCCAACAGTAACCACACCACTGATATCTTCACCGTCCTTAACTCCAGCATCAGAATCATCACTCACTCCACCACAGACCAAACTAACGGGGGTACTTACGCCTACCTCGCCCCCTGCATCCGTGATCAGGCTATTTAACCGGCCAAAACATAATTCTCCGTTCACCCCTGATTCACATTCTACTCAGAGTTCACCCTATGCTTCACCTTATACCAAGCCAAACTTGCGTAATCGCAGCACAACGGCAAGTCCGGTTGCTGCTTCTTTAGGTGAACAATTGCTAGCATCTTTAACGACCGCAGCCGAGTCAGGCAATTCGGATGCGCAGTTTGATCTGGGTATAAGTTATAGCTTTGGCAAAGGGGTAAAGCAAAATTTTGAATTGGCTTTAGGCTGGTTCACAAAATGTGCTGACCAGGGAAATGCACGGGCCCAGTACTTCTTAGGTGCAATGTATTCAAATGGTCATGGGACTACGGTCGATATAAATCAAGCCCACAATTGGTATGTCAAGTCAGCAGGTCAAGGTGATGCAGATGCTCTGTTTGATTTGGGCGTGATGTATCTGAACGGTATCGGGGTAAATAAAAATGAACCTACAGCATTTAATTATTTTCTTAAAGCAGCAGAGAACAATCATATAGAAGCACAGCTTAATTTAGGGCTGATGTATCAAGAGGGCGAGAGCATAGACAAAAATACTTCACAAGCAGCAATTTGGTACCGCAAAGCTGCGGAACAAGGCGATGAGGACGCTCAAGTTCAGCTGGGGCACTTGTTTTCGGAAAGTCTGGATAATGAAAAAGACAGTACCGAAGCCATGCTCTGGTATCAGCAGGCCGCTGAACGAAATGTCAAATTTGCACAGAAATTCTTAGTTTCATCCTACAACACAGGGCTGGGAGTAAAACAAGATGTAAAAATGGCGGCGTATTGGGCACTGAGGCTGGGATTAGAAAAAGACACCAGTATTACCATCGTAGGCGATTACTTTAATTTAATTAAATTCATTCCTGGAGTATTAAAAGAATCTATTGAATTTAGTAAGGTTAGTAAATTAGTGATTCAGAATCATCATTTACGAAATGAAGATTCTATTGCGATTAGCGAGCTAATTCAATCAGATACGTCGATAGGTCTGTTAGATATGACTGGTATTGCTTTGGGCGATACGGAAGCTGTGAGAATTAATCAGGCGCTGAAAGAAAATACAACGTTAACTGATTTTTTTGCAGATTTTACATGCGTCAGTAAAAATATAGCTAATGAAATTCAGAATAGTTTAAATCACAATATCACTATTTCTGAAGCTAGGCAGTACCTGCACGATCAGACATTTATCTGGAAAAATGATCCGTCATTACCAGCTATTTTTTCTTCAGGCGATAAATTAATTATTTCTATGCTTAAAAGTAGCCAAAGTTTAGGTTCTACTAAGCTCGCTATTGATAAATTAATTTCTCAATCTATTCTAGGTTCTAAAGAAAGAAATTCTTAGTAATAAATTTTCATCGGAACTGACAACTCGATTTGGCTACTCATAGGGCTCTTTTTTTAACAAAAGTGGGTACCTATGAGCTCAGCTCCAAATTTAAATTTGACAGTAAGCGCATCATCACCAGCCCAGGATGTGCCCCCCGCGGTACCAACGACGCCTGTTGCGACAGAACCTATCCGGGTAAGTAACTCAGGTGCAACTCAGCCTCAATTATCTAATCAAGAAATTACTAATTCACCATTAGAAAAATATGAAAGAAATAATAATTCTGAGGAAATTTTAGTAGATCACACAGAGCCTAAGGTACGCGATCAATCTGTTAGAGATAATTCTAATGCTTCTACATCCACCGTTATTTCAACTAACTCTACCGTACAAAATACTGCTGTTTTTTCATCAATTGAAGTACTACTAAATGCTGCTTTATCAGGAGATATTGATTCTCAGTTTGAATTAGGAGAGTTTTATTTCAATAAAAATAATGTTGATGTAAATAACGTTAAAGCAGGAGTCTATTTTCGATTAGCAGCAGAGCAAGGTCATGTTGATGCTCAATATAATTTGGCTGCTATGTATGAACTTGGCAAAGGTGTTGAAGAAGATAAAATTCAAGCGGCCGCTTGGTATATTAAGGCTGCTGCTCAACATCATCTACAAGCTCAGTATCGTTTGGGATTGATGTATAGCTCTGGAATTGGTGTAAAAAAAAATTACTCTGAAGCTATAAATTTTCTTTCCAAATCTGCAAATCGAGGTCATGCAGATGCGCAATATGAATTAGGTTGTATGCATGCTTTAGGAAAAGGTATTGTTACTGATAATAGTAAGGCGTTTGATTGGTATCTTAAATCAGCACTTCAAGGAAATTTATTTGCACAATTTGATGTTGGTTTAGCTTATTTCACAGGTGCAGTTGTTAGACGTGATATTGATTTAGCCAAAAGCTGGTTTATCAAGTCTGCAAAACAAGGTTTTACTCAAGCTCAGTTAGCCCTGGTCGCTATTTATTTAGGTGGTTCAGAAAAAACTAAAGATGCAGAGCTAGGTACTTATTGGTTTTTGAAATCGGGTTTGCAATCCGATGATAAAAATATCATTATCAAGTGGATACGTTCGCCTTCATTCGATTTCAGGACGGCTGTAAAATCATTTCCAGCTGCATTAAATAATTATCCTGATTTTCGGAATGTAAAAAATATAAAATTTTTTTATGGCGATTTTTATGGTGATACATTTAATTCTGTTGGCGAATTGATTCGTGCTAATGCGCCATTCGAAATTCTCCAATTGTCAGGCAGCTCTTTCAGGGATGCTGATATCGAGTTACTTGGAAATTCTTTACATAACAATATAAATCTCAAAGAAATAATATTTGATAACAAAATTGACGCAAATTTAAAAAATAAATTCTCTGCATCACTTGCTCAAAATATTGCTATTTCTAACTTACTCAATTTCATTCTGGATCACTTTACAAAAAACTCTGATGTTTTACCTTTGGAAGTGCTTCAGATTTTAGTAGAAAAAATAATTGTTGCTTATCTTAAGTGTGGATACACAGTAGAGGAGGTTAGCCATGCGATTGATGAATTCTTAATTTGTTCGAGTATTAATAGTGTGATAGCGGATTTAAAAAAATATTGAATATATTTTTCTTTATTTTTTTATGATATCCATACTGTTTTATGTTAGCAGAATAAAAATTTTAAAATCATGACTGCTTATCTACATACATGCTTCTATCTCGATTAATCACTATACGTTGATCAACTAAGAAAACACTGATTATTTATAAATCCAGATGTTTCTTGAGATGGGAGCCAAGCTTATCCGTAGCTTTGCAAAGCACTGTTTCCCACAGCTTCACTGTGTCGCCATAAAGTCCAGCCTGAATCATGCATCTTCATAATTCATTAACAGCACATAAATTATTTTCGGAAATTTGATTTCCGAAAGGAACTCTTCTTCTCAAGCAATGCTCTGACACATGCATTTGCAATTGATCCACTTTTCAAAGGATCAAGAAAATGAGAGGGAGAAATATTTATGTTTAATGTGTCAACGCGTCGGAAATTCATCCGACCTGCTTCATTTATGGCTACTGCCTCCGTAGCTGCACTGCTCTCAGCATGTGGCGGCGGTACAGGTACGGCCCAGTACTCAATTGATTCGTCCGGTAATCTTACGTCGGCCAAGGCTACTACGACGATGGCTAACGGTTCGACTCAAACTTCGACTATCAGTAGTACTCCATCAACCACCAGCGGTGGTACTGGTACCACGTCTACCACGGGTACCACCGTAACTAAACCTGCCAGTACAGGAACTACAACTGGTTCGTCGACCAGTACTTCTACAGGCACCACCACCGGTACGTCAACCGGTAGTACTTCGAGCTCCTCGTCTGGATCTACTACGACCGTCGCTGCGGGTACGCCCGCCGTTTCGCCTAGCACTTTGATGCCTTTTGGACAAACAGGTAGTTACACTCTGACGTTTAATGATGAGTTCGATACGTTCAATAAAGCCAAGTGGAACGATACCATTTGGTATGAAACTTCGAATGCAACCAAAAACTATACCGTCTCCAACGGTACGTTAAAAATTTGGCCGCAACGTGATGCAAGTGGTAAATTTTTCAATCGAACTATAGATACGGATGGTAAGTATTATCAGACCTATGGTTATTTTGAAATTGAAGCCAAACTGCCGATAGGTAAGGGTACGTGGCCTGCATTTTGGTTATTTAATCATATAGGCAGCAGGCGGCCCGAAATCGACGTGATGGAAGCGTATGCCGGTGGTGGTCCTAACAGTGGGTGGTCTGATGCAAATCTGCACCCAACGGCATATGCGCCTACCGTGTGGATAGATGCGGGCAAGCTTGCTGGTACTAAGACTATTCTGACTCCTGATCTTTCAGCAGCTTTTCATAAATATGCTGTCAAATGGGAAGCCGGTAAGCAGACTTTCTACTTTGATGGCAAGCAAGTTTATACATTGAACGTTGCTATGCCTGATCCTATGTACATCATGCTTGATCTTTGGTTTGGTAGTGCCAGTGGCCAGCCTGACGGCACAACACCGGTAGGAATAGGCAATTCATTTGAGGTGAATTATGTACGTGCCTGGAAGTTGAATTGATGTTTAATTTACCCACCTGATAACTTCTTTGATTTAGCTTTCTGTCCAAAGCATTTACTTAAAATCACTTTTTTTCTCGTTTTAGGCCAGCATCCCGCTGGCCTTTTTTTTGTTTTACACCATGGTGGGTTATTATTTTTTGCATGATCATGCGGTATGCCTGTGTATATTTCATCGACCGCTTTTTTCACGCTGCTGATAAGTTTCAGTTTTGTTTTACACGCTGAATCACTTTATCCCTCTGGGTTGGTTGCGCCTTTACCAACATTAGTACGCGACGGTGATGTTATTTCATTGCCGTGTGATCGCACATTAAGTGGAACACTCCAATTACGAGGCAAACGCGATGTCACTGTGCGTGCTGCACCCGGATGTCAGACTGCAACGATCACACCAGCAGTACCCATTACTGGCTGGACTAAAGAGGGGAAAATCTGGTCAGCACCCGTGAGCTTTGTTCCTCGCATGGTTCAGGTGGATGGCGTCTTTGCAGCACTGGCCCATGAACCTAATGATTCACAGTCGTGGTTAACAGGCGAGGGAAAAGGGCGCGATAGCCTACAGATTGGGAACCTTGGTCATGACTTGCGTGGAGCAAGAATAGTTTGGCGTGCAGAAGATTGGCTGATACTTTCAGAAACCATTGCCGAATTTGATCATGGCTTGATACGAATTTCGCGGCCACCTGATGAAAATTTTGGTTTCCCTGTGAAATCGAATTTTTATCTAGAAGGTCAGCGATGGATGCTCAATTCATCAGGGGAATGGTTCTATGAGCAAGGACGGCTTTTTATCTGGGCAGAAAACGATAAGTCACCCGAAGGCCGGGTGTGGGCTTCATCAGGTTTAGTTGGGATTGATGCGCAGGATACAGAAAATGTAAAGATAGAGGGCATCACTATTTTTTTAGCTCACCGGGGTATTGATGGCAGTAACTCGCGAAACTTCACTGTGCGCGATACTCGCATTATCAACAGCGAAGAAGAAGCGATACTTATTGGAGGATCGGGTGCGCGTATTTCGCGTGTGCGTGTTGATGGCACCGTTCAACATGGCATACGCGCTAATAATGATGCAACCGATGTGCGTATTACAGACAGTGTGCTTAATGATGTAGGCATGTTGGGTATGCCTAAGCGTTCTAAGGGGGCCATAATTTTCGAGCAGTCACCAGGCCAGGTTATTTCCCGAAATACCATAGCGCGCGCTGGTTATCTAGGCATACGAGTATTTCGCGATGCTATTGTTGATGGTAATCAGATCGATAGAGTCTGCTTGCGATTGACCGACTGCGGAGGAATTTATACAGCGGCACGCGATCGGCTTCCTTTACGTACCCGCATAGAGAATAACCGTATCAGCCGCCTGGACGGTCGCTGGTCGTATGCGATATATCTGGATGATTTTGCTAATGGCGTTGTTGTTAGTAAAAACCAGTCCCTTGCTAATCCTGGCGGTATGCAACTGCACAATGGTTTTAGCAATGTAATCACTGGCAATACATTTAAAGATAGTACGTATCAACACATACTTTTTAATGAGACCACAGCTTTTGGCTCAGTTTACGGAAATCAGATTTTGAAAAATAACTTCATTTCACTATCGGGTGTTCCAAATTTTCGGCTGTGGAGTGGTCGTGGTGGAGATCACTTATCGCGATTTGCCATTTTCGAGCAAAATTATTATTCACTAACTACGGGTCCTTTTGCACAGTTAGAGGGTGCAGGTACGGTAGCTAAAGCGGAGTGGCTCAGGCGCATGGGTGAAATTAACCCACAGTTTTCACAGGCCGGTACGCTTCCACAGCTGCCCGGGAAGCGATAATAAAAATACGGTGTTGGTCACTACGTAGCGTCGACATAGCCGCGCCGGTTCCATGACCAGTCGGTAAAGCCATTCTAGCCCCACATATTGCCAACTCGCAGGAGCGCGCAGTAACGTGCCTGCATGGTAATCAAACGCTGCACCTACACCTATCATCACGACGGGCAAGCGGCCATTCTGTTGGGCCATCCATTTTTCTTGCTTGGGGCAGCCAAGTCCCACGAACAATAAACGAGCTCCAGATGTGCGTATGTGCTCAATGAGATCATCGTTCTCTTGTTGATCCATAGTTCGGAAGGGTGGAGAGGCTGTACCTGCCAGTATGAGTTGTGGAAATGAAGTGCGTAACTGATTGGATAATTTATCGAGTGTGTGGGGAGTACTACCCAATAAAAATATGGGAATACCTAATCGTTGCGCATCTCCTAAGAGATACCACATGAGATCTGGCCCACTGATACGTTGCTGCTCTGGCCATCCCAAACGGCGCATGAGCCAGGCGACGGGTGCACCGTCTGGCGTTCGTATGTCAGCCAAAGCTAAGGCATTAGAAAGCTCGGCATCTGCTCTTGCAGTGACTAAGGTATGAACATTGCAGGCACACACCATGCGTGAGCTGCCTTTACTTGCCCATTGCATGATCTGCGTGCCTGCCTGCTCCCATGTGATGGCATCTATACGACTACCTAATAACTCTGCTGATTGTTCGGACATAGCGACTCTCCCCAAGCGATGCATCAATGCCTGTGATTACAGCGTATTGCCAGCGTAACGTCGCTGATACCTCGCAAAACTTGAGTCGACAACTACCCTGAAGATAGCGCTTTAAAATTTAAAAGAGAATCCTTATGTTTTCTGCTCTGCTTGATCAAGCGGTACAGCATTCCCGCCAGCGTGTAAGAGAATCATTCGTAGAATTTAGTCATGCTGATGTGAAACAAAAAATACTCGAGCTTGATCTCTTAAAGCAATTACCATCACCTGAAAAAATTCACTTACCTTACCGTGATTTATCGTTTGATTGGGTTGCCTGTTATGAGTTGATCGAGCGCTACTCAACGCATGAACGCCAAGTACGTCTTTTAAGAGAATTACTACGGATTTCACGTAAGGGCATATTTATTTCTACTGTTAACCGCTTTCATCCCGCTTCTCGTTGGCTTACAAAAGAACACGACGTAAGCTTGCTTACTTCCTTCGATATTAAAGCGCTGGTTGACGTTTTGCCTGGCAAGCCCAGCTGGAAGTTAGGTCATGTGCGCATTATGGGACTCAAAGCCTATTACTTTTTAATGATCTGGAAAGAAGGTAATGAACCCGGAGTTGAAAAAATGCGAAGTACAAAAGTTGAAGAAAATTCACAAAGCAGGGAAGCTGCTGTTTCTTCAACTCTGCCTAAAAAGATATTGCCTTGATGTGTAATCAATTTGTGCAAGTTGCTATTGCAGAACCACCACCACCACCACTTGGGAGGCCAGGTGAATACGCTAACCCCCAGGAGAGCGCAACACTTTCATGAAATAGGAACACCTACTTAATGGCCCGAT
>JAULVH010000286.1:11291-13473 GCA_032111105.1 Burkholderiaceae bacterium
TGATGTGTAATCAATTTGCGCATACGTGAGGCGGAAGACCTTCGCAATAGCGTGTTACTAGCTGGAGATTATTTACCCTGCGCTCAGGTGGTATCCAATCGCTTACTTCTTTCAAGAAATCATCAAATGTCTGCCACAGGTTAAGTCGCTCGATATCCAGTGTATGGCACCAAAGATGAAATACGCCTCCTTGACGAAGCGCATATGCCAGAAGATGTCGCAGACGATCTAGCCAATCGCCGTCTTGTAAAACTAATTCGCACAGAGGCCAGCGTTCCTTCCATGCGGACTGCGCCAAAAAATTTCGAAGTAATACGCGTCGTGTATGCGGATAAAACTGGAGACTAGTAGGTATTTCCAAGGGCTGTCTACCTGCGTCCAGACGAAGATTTTGAGTGGTTCGTGCATAGCGAAAACCAGCAGCCCGCACCATACCGCAGTGGATGGGGCGATATTTACCTCCGGGGTAGCAAAATCCCTGAACAGATTTTCCGAGTATATCTTGCAGAGCAAGCTTACCTTCGGTAATTTGACGAAGTGCTTCATGCATATCCAAATTAGCTAGAAAGCGATGATCTAGCGTATGTGAACCTATCTCAAAGTTAGTTGCCAACTCACGAATTTCAGTAGGATTTAAAACGGGTGTACCTTCGATATTTCGTATAGGCACATGAAAACTGGCCGGTATACCGCGTTTATGCAGTAGCTCGGCCAAACGCAGATCGAGCGGATGGCCATCATCTACAGACAAACTAAAAACAGTATGTTTCATAAAATGAATGTATCGCTTTAGTGTGTACGCCCTTGTCGCCGTTGATGATTCCACCAATATATCCATCCCGTTAATCTTCCTCGAGCGATGGCAATACCTTGCATGAACTCAGCATCTAACTGACCTTTGGCGAGTGGTTTGATCAGGGGCGAGAGCAGGCCCCGGATAATGACCCACAGCGGAAGCCTGTGCTTTGCATACATCGCACCTGTGCCGCGTGCACGAAGTAACGCAGAATGACGAGCAACCCGACTACGTGGGTTAGAAGTTTCCTCGATACGGTGATGAATTTTTGCACCAGGTTCATGAGCGATGGTTGCACCCGTACGAAGGACTCGCAGAATAAGATCAGTTTCTTCACCAGCACCAAACCATTGTCCGACACCTAATCGACCATCAAAGCCGCCAACATCAAGAATCAGCGATCTGCGTAAAAATAAGGTAATTGATGACACAGGAAAATCTCTGAACCGTGATGAGCGTTCCCAGCTTAATAATCCAGGCGGATGCGTTTCATTTTGTTCGGCCCATTGGCAAATAACGCCCTGCGGCATATCTACTAGCTCGGTACGTTTTATGATGCGCTCAAGTGTATCGGGCTCATACCAGCAGTCGTCATCAGGAAATCCCAACCACTGACCATTAGCTAGTTCAATTCCAGCATTTCGGGCAAGTGCGAGATTAGGCGGATGGTGCTTAAGATATCGTATGACTAGGCCTAAGCATCGTCCTCTGTTTAAAATTGGATTTAAGCGATGATCAGTATTTTGATCAACTACAATGATTTCAAAGTCATTAAAAGTTTGAGTGGCCAGTGAATCAAATAAACGATGCAATTCGCTGGTACGGCCTACGGTGGCTAAAATGAGAGAAAGCTTACGCATACTTCCACTGTTTATGAGTAAATTGAAAATGATGACGCAGGCGCCTCACCTGAAAACGTACATAATGAAGAGCATGAGCGATAGGATCATGATCAACATACTTCATACGTACATGAAAATCTTCACGCATTGCGTTACTACGTTCTCTGGTTGACAAACTACCGACGTGTTCTCGAAATGCTGTTAGTGGAATGTTTAATTGCACAGGATCAGCCAGCATCGATAGACGTAGCCATAAGTCATAATCCATTGCATAACGCAATTCCGTATTGAATCCACCTGATTTTTGTAAAAAATTACGATCTATGAAGGTAGCCGGATGAGGAATGAAATTACCGCCGAGCAGCTGCTGTCGGCTGTACACCGGCGGCGTAAAATTTTCAGGATGGAGTTTTCCGTTAATAAGACTCATAGTTCGACCGAAAAGCCACTTACAACCTGAGGTTTGGAATTGTTCTGCAACGTTTGCCAGAACATTTGAATGCAAATAAAAATCATCGGAGTGCAGGCAGGCGATGATGTTGCC
>JAULVH010000286.1:13483-14037 GCA_032111105.1 Burkholderiaceae bacterium
CCGTTAGCTTTTCGATGGATTAATTTGTAGGGATGTCTTATCGACTGTATTTGATTTAAGGTATTGTCTGTTGAGCCACCATCAACAAATATGTACTCAATACGGACTGATTTTTGACGCATTACAGAACGAATTGATTGGGATAGCCATAGCTCGCTATTGAGCGTGCAGGTAATAATAGAAAAATCAGGATTCATAGCAATTTACTGAGCAGTAGGTATAGGTCCAGGGGGTAGGGCATAAAGTTTTAGTAGCGTGCGGGCAGCTTGACGTGCGGTTGATATTTTTGTTGATGGTGTTGACGTCGATGGTTTAGATGCAAATGCCAACAAGCCTTCTACCAGTGACGGCATATCATCAAATAGCTGTAGCTGCGTAGGAGTACTGGCATAGGTCGATAATTCCGGTGTGCCTCCCAGGCGTAAAGCAAATACGGTTTTACCCAAGGCTAGTCCTTCCAGGATAGTAGTAGCGCAGGATTCTTCACAAATGGATGGCACAACGACAGCATGCGCATTGGCAGTTAGCTGTAAAGTTTGCGAGCTACTTTGCCA
>JAULVH010000287.1:0-2778 GCA_032111105.1 Burkholderiaceae bacterium
TAGCCAATTTCCAAGCCTATCAAGTCGACCTGATCGACATCATCCCAATCCAGCTCTTTCGGAGCTTCGGACTTCTCATCAGCAGCGGCTTGTTCATCCGCTTCACGAGTATTGACCTCTTCCTGATTAAGCAACATGAAACCTAAACCTGCGGTGGCCAGAGCCAGCGTCAGAAATACTAAATGCGGCATACCCGGCACCAGGCCAAGTATCGTCATGATGGTGGCGCCAATAAAGAGAGCAGTTGGGTTGGCCAGCTGGGTCATGGCCTGCTCAGTCATCGTTTCCGCGGTAGTAACGCGGGTAACGATAATCGCAGTAGCTAATGATAAGAACAGCGATGGAATCTGAGCGACCAGACCATCACCGATAGTTAATAGTATGTAGAGCTTGCCGGCTTCGCCAAAGGACAGGTCGTGCTGGCCTACGCCGATGGCTAAACCGCCGATGACGTTAATTAATAGAACCAGCAGGCCGGCCAAGGCATCGCCGGATACAAATTTAGAGGCACCATCCATGGAGCCAAAGAAGTCGGCTTCTTGCGAAATCTCATCGCGCCTTTTTTTGGCTTGTTCTTGGGTAATCGAGCCCGCATTCAAATCGGCATCAATCGCCATCTGCTTACCTGGCATCGCATCCAGTGTGAAACGCGCATTAACTTCAGATACTCGGCCGGCACCTTTGGTGACGACCACGAAGTTAATGATCATCAGGATCACAAAAATAATAAAACCGACAACATAGTTGCCGGCGATCACAAATTGTCCGAAGGCGGCAACCACGGCCCCCGCGGCATGCTCTCCTTCATGTCCATTGACCAAAATGACTCGGGTGGAGGCCACGTTCAAGGCCAGGCGCAGCATAGTTGCAAAAAGAAGAACAGAGGGGAACGATGAAAAATCCAGCGGTTTTTTTGTACCGATGGCGATCATGATTACGACCACGCTGACGAGTATATTAAAAGTAAACAAAATATCCAGCAGTACGGCTGGCAAAGGCACCACCAGCATGGCCATGATCATCAATACCAAGAACGGAATGCCCAGCCCCGAGATATCGAAGGCTGACAGACGCTGTCGGATTGTTGACATAGGGAGGGTGCTCATGGCGATGCTTTGTTTAATAGTCTTTAAAAATCAATAAGTTAAAAAATTCAGCTGTTGCAATTCAGATTTACTCGAAGTACTACTAAGCAATTGATGTGCCACCGGTTTATTGCAACTTCCCGGCAGGTGAATAGCGAGCGTGAAACGGTATTTAAGGGGATAGAGCATAGAAATGGTGTCATTTAGTTATTTATCAGGGTTTCTTCCGGCTTTAGAGCAGGCATTTCGTTAAAGAAGCTGAAATAACTGCCGATAAAGCGTGGGAGTAAAGGAATTTTTGCTCACCGAAAATACTTTGGTAAAGAGTGGTCTCGATAGTCCGATCTACTTGTAGTGACGGTTTTTGAGAAGTAACTTGGATTACCGCAAGAAGTGTTCCGGGTGGGACGAATGCGATGACGACAAAAAGGGGTGAATCATGAACAAGATGTCCAAATTCAAAATGGTTACGTTGGTTGCGCTGATTTCGGCTTGCCAGACGTATCCTTCGATAGCGGTTGCTGACAATGCTTCCGCCAAAGCAGATGCCAAACCAGTGGAGTCGGTTAAGCCGGCAGAACCTAAGGCGCCTGCGGTTGAAGCTGCTAGGTCCGAAGCTAAGTTGGAATCGAAGTCCTCCGCTGAGCCTGTGAGCATGATTACGCCGATGATGGAGCGTCAACAGACTATCCGTGCCACCGGTTATGCAGTTATCAGCACACAGAATCACAAAAATTCGTCGCAGCAGCGTTTGATGGCAATTCGTGCTTCTAAGCTCGATGCATATCGTGCGCTAACTGAACAGGTTTATGGTCAGCAGCTCGATGCGACGACTACCGTGGCTGAAATGATGGTCACCAGTGATACCTTCCGTACTCGCGTACAAGGCGTCATCTACGGTGCAGTTCTCGAGTCAATCACACCGATAGGCGACGATACCTACGAGACAACGATGTCATTGGATGGACGTGTAGTAAATGATCTGCGCGTTCTGTATCTGAATCAGCTTGCTTCACGCAATCGTTGATCTGTCCTGAAACTACTACGTTGACTATCATGCGCGCTTCCCGTTTCCTTCCCTTGCTCCTGGCCTTGCCGCTGGCCGGTGCTATGGTGTCCGCCTACGCAGGCGACGCACCATTGCCTACCGATCCGCGCAGGCGCCTGGAAGCTTTGCAAAATGCACTCGTTAAGGCTGCCATGGATGGCCAGACGCGAGTACAAACCGCCGCTTGGGTAGACAACAACGGCAAGCTGCATGAAAACACACGGATGAGTTCGGATATGAAAGTACGTGGCGTACGCGTACTCAATTATCTTCAGGCTGAAGATGGCCCATCGGCAGCTATTATTGCCGAGGGCAAGGGTGTGATGCCTAGCGAAGAAATTTGTCGCTCTAACCTACAGCGTTACCGTCGTGAGGCTACATTTGATGCCTCGTTGCGGATCGCTACCAGCGGAGCAGACCAATATGACTGGAAGATTTTGCTTAGTCAGGCCAAGTCCAAGCTGTTCGCCCGTGCAACGGCGGGCCGTAAATGGTCGCTTGCGCCGACAACGGTGGTTCCGGCCGGAACATTTTTGGTCACGACGGCGCCCATGCCCACCACGGCCCCGTGTCCGATTACGAGAGGATGTCCGGGCACACCCTGTTTGATGAGTGCTCCGGAACCGATGTAGGCGTGGTCCTCGA
>JAULVH010000287.1:2788-6340 GCA_032111105.1 Burkholderiaceae bacterium
ATCGCGCGTTAAGTGGTGCGACACCGGACATTTCTCCCTACCATATGCAATTGGAATTATTGCCAGCGGGTGCTCTAGGTATAGAGCCTATACGTCCGGCTAACACCAAGCCTGTATTGCAAAAAGTAGTGAGTGCAACCAAAGACTTTTTTAATGACGATGCACCGCGTCGTGCCTCCGTGCCGTTTGTGATGCGTTTGTCGGTTGTTGAACGCAACAGCAAACGCGTGATATGGCAAGAAGCCGTACCGTTGTTTTTTCCCGAGGCTGAACTCAGCACCACCAGTCAGCCATTACCTCCGGGATTATTGTCTGAACTCGATCGTGTACTCGATCGTTGGCAAGACAAGATGGATACCGATTTTGGATGCCGTCCGCAGCAATTTAATGTGATGCCCGAGAGCGCTGTTAATGGCTGGGTCATCAACGGTGGACATACAGCAGGGCTAGCGATTGGTGATCAGTTGTTACTGATGAATCGTGAATTTCTGCCAGCAAGAATTTTAGAGCCCGATAGTGCCCAGCACCTGGCTTTAGTTGAAGTTGTCAGTGTGGACAATGGCAAAGCAATTATCAGAAAGCTTGCCGGCCCTAGAGACATCGCAAGATCCGGCGACTGGATCGCCACCCCCTTCTGAGAAATCTGGAGATAAAAAATGAACAAGCTACGAATAAACGCACTTCTTGCCTGCCTTTTGTTAGCCATAGCTGGCTCAGCATTGGCTAACGATCCTCCTAAGGAACCACCTAAGGACGCCAAAAAAGAAGAAGAAAAGCCAGCGGAACCGGACCTGCCTTCCAAGCCCTATCCTAAGAATGCTGTGCCTAAGGCTTTCTTACCTAAGGCGGACGAGAAAAAAGAAGCGTCTGCTAAAACAGACGCTAAGCCCGAAGCAGGCAACGATAAGCCTGCTGAAAAGCGCGCAGAAAAACCAGCCGAGAAACCGGAAGTCAAGCATGCCGCCGTCAAGCATGATGATGCTCACGATTCGCCACCTGTGGTCGTTGCTCCCAAACGACGCAAGATAGCGCGTGCAGCAACTTCACCCGCTAAGGCACAAGCGGCTAATCCCGTGATACAACAAATCGCTGGCGAGAGCATGAGATCCGTTTCTGCTGATCGTGATGCGTATGTGGCACAAAAAAATGACACGTTGGATAAGGTGATTGCTAAAACTTTTCCTAAGACTCCGTTTTCTATGGAGATCATGCGTGAGGCGTTCGTACGAGCCAACCCGCAATTAAGACCGCCTGTTAAAAACGTTAAGCTCAATGCAGGTCAAGTGCTGCAATTACCTGATGTGAATGTAATGCGCATGGTAGTGATGGGTGAAAGCAATGGTGCCACCATGGCCGTTAGCGGTGATGTGCATTATGAGAAAAAACAGAGCTTGTTTGTACCTTCAGTAACAGCACCAGCGGCCGTAGCACCTGCAGTAGTTATTCAAAAGCAGATCGCTATTCCCCCACTGCCTGTGACTGTCGCTAGCGCAGCACCAACGCAAGAAGTCTCAGCTGAAGAAAAAAAGAAATGGGTTCGTTTTCCTTAATCGCATAACGTCCTTTTCGCACTAATTAGCAGCACATAGTATGTCCGGTACTGAGCCGATAGCATCGACGGGTCGCATCCACCCGATATCGGCAGAAATTCGTCCGCTGCAACTGGAAGTCACGCAAGCCCGCATGATGGGTTTGCGTGACGGCCAGATCATCCAAGGCAGCATGGAGTTGCGCGGCGATAGTCACAAGCTGCTACTCAACGGGCAGCTACTTGATCTCCCCCCTGGTTTTCGTTTTCGTCCTGGTGATCCTGTCTGGCTTAAAGCTCAGTCGCGTGCCGATGGCTGGTGGCTACGACTGCTAGACCCGCGCAGAGGCGCGGCGGCATTAAATCAGCCCGGCAACACACATCATGAACCGCCCCCAACAAAAGAACTAGCTCCGGCTACTCTCACGACATCGCGTTTACAGGCCTTGTTGTTACGCCCGCCGATGTCACCAACCCTGATGTCGCTGTTTGAGCCCAAAGAGATAGCCAGCTTGTTGAAGTCAGCCTCCAACGAAGTGTTGGTGTCGCAGTTTTTGCGCATGCGGCTATCGATGGGTAGCCTCTCAGCGGGGGCCTTGCAAAACGCTGTACAGGGTTCGGGTCTATGGCTTGAATCCATGCTCGCGCGCGGACAATCCTCTCCGTTAGCTGACGCAAAAACCCTGTTGCGCCGTTTGCTACGCGCCTTGGGCGAGCGAGACTCGCCACACCAAGCGAGCTTACAAAGAGCGATCGATGATATCGAAGCAGCGCAGGTAGAGTCTGTATCAGCACAGTCGCGCGGTGAATTAGCTTTCGCCCTGGTGGTTCCCTTTGCAAACGCCAATCCGGCCTACATTGATTTTTTTCAGCCTGCTCGCCGAGGTAATCAAAAAGAAGCGCCGCCGTTTACTATCAACATTCATACGGATCATCACACGCTGGGTGAGTTGTGGTTAAAGATGTCATTCATAGCAAAATCGCAGATTGATTTGATAGTTTGGGCTATCAAACCTGAGACGGCTAAACGCGCGAGCCAAACAACGGTTGAATTGACTCGCCTGTTAAGCGGGTCGGGGCTGAGCCTGGGTATATTTCGGGTGTTTAATTCCGCTCGCCCGAGCGTGCCTGCGGGATCATCTACGCCGGGCTCAATGCTGGATATACAGGCATGAATCATCTACACATCACCGATGTCCAGAGCGAAGAAGGAAGCACTTTGGCACCCACGCCCGCACCAGCAGATAACGCACTGGCAATGGCTATTAAGCAAGAAGCTCAGCGTCGTGGGATAGAGATAGGGGACGACCCGGAGTTATTGGCCATACTGTCTCGCATCGCGGGGGAAGAGCAAATTCCTCGGGAATTCTATGTGGCTATTGCCGCGGTATTGACTTGGGTAGACGGATTGAAATGAGCCAGGCAGTACTTTGGGTGAAGGTGGCTAAGGTAGGCAGCTAGCTGATTAAGCTTCTTCGTAACCACGTCCGCCTCGTGCGCGCGAGATGCGGCCCAGACGGTCGTATACCTCAACCGATGCGGTGGCCTCTGTGCCCTGGAGGGTTTGTAAGGTGCTGCGTATAGCATCAAGTTTGCGAATGATCAGGACTTCATTGCGACGGTGTAATTCGCGGCAATCGGAAATCAGGTTTTTGAAACCATCCCATTCGGGTTCTTCTAAACGGCTATGTTCTGTGCCTACGCCAGTGAGCATATGCATAGTGTCGAAGATTTCTTGTTTTCGAATTTGCATCTGCTCGAAAGCATCAATATCTTGTGCTTTGAGGGCTTCAAACTCTTGTTCGAGTAGATCGTATAAGGCGAGGGCGTGCTGCACCGCAGCCACGACGTCACCGCATCACCCGAGACCGTGGTTCCGTCCGTCAGCACGTGCCCCACGTGGATGCCGATGCGCACCGACAGGCGGTGCTCGAAGGAGCGCGAGTCGTTGTCCCGCGCGATGGCGCGCTGGAGCTGCACCATGGCCCGCGTCGCCGCCGTGGCGCTGTCGAAGACGAGGAAGA
>JAULVH010000288.1:0-2554 GCA_032111105.1 Burkholderiaceae bacterium
GCCTTGCTCAGCGGCTATGCTGACGCATCGAAAAGAGCAGGCCAAATTAGGCTATCGGTATTTTTAAGTAACATCAGATTGCCGAGTTGTATAGCGAGGCACTATCAGTCACAGATTTTTGCAACAAGGGCCTGGGCAGCAGGGTCTTTGTCTGCCGCATACCAACCGGTTTCGCGATCCGACGAATAGATCAATTCGCCACTCAGACCAGCTTCTGCATACCAGCGGTAGGTGATGACATTGAGCTGACGATTTTTGCACTTCACTCGGGATAGCATGTATTCCGAGGTGTAAGACTTTGTCTGATAGTGTCGACGAATTTCCTGAGGTACAAGAAAATCCCTGTTTACTTCGACTTCAAGTACATCCTCGCCAATTGCGTACAGTCTTACTACTTTGAACACTGAATCATCAGAACCC
This sequence comes from Burkholderiaceae bacterium, assembly GCA_032111105.1. Taxonomy (GTDB): domain Bacteria; phylum Pseudomonadota; class Gammaproteobacteria; order Burkholderiales; family Burkholderiaceae_D; genus Pernthalerella. The sequence goes on from JAULVH010000288.1 coordinate 421, forward strand.
GGTACGTCCGTCGCATCGGCATAAGGTGTGCACATGGTTAGCACGGTTAAGGCCAGCAGTCGGATCGTGATTGACATGGTTATCAGTAAGCTATTGAGTCATTGAATTCAATGAGAAGTCTCGCCATAAATCGTCATATGCTGTGGAATTAGTTTACGATCAAATAGCATCATCCGACTGAGACGTATCAAAACCTAATTGGGAGGGAATATGCGGGTTATCGTGGCGGTAGTTTCAATAGTCGTGTTCACCACGAATGCACCCGTCAATGCTCAGCAAAAAGACGAGCGGGGTGGCGATTGTGAGCAAACCAAAAGCCAATACGAGTACTTCTGTACCAAGAAAGGTGATCCTGCCAAAGATGACATTATGACCACAGCAAACATCGCTTGTAATAATGCTAAGCGAAATATGGCGGCGGCTTGTGAGGGGAAGAGCGAGAAAGATGCTGCGTACACGTTCGATCAGAGTGGCACGCCAACCGTAAAGTAAACCTCCCGTTGATCAAGAACGTATTTGATATGCTTTGTCTTTGACCTACAAACAGTAGCGTTGAAGTGTCGCGAATGTGACAAAAAAGGATCTCGATGAGTAACTCAAGAAATGCACTAATGGATAAGTTCGGAAATAGCATGGTCGCACTATTTCATCGAATTGCCTTGTTTGGCATTGGCGCCGCGACCATCTGGGCAGCCGGTGTGACGTTCGTTAGTATTTTTATGCAGTCACACGCCAGTATCGGCGACTTACTTCTGCTTTTCATTTATCTAGAGATCGGCGCGATGGTTGGCATTTACTTTGAGACGAATCACATGCCGGTGAGATTTTTGCTCTACATTGCAATTACGGCACTCACGCGCCACATGGTCGATATCATGAGCCACTCGCCGATCAACATAAACGAGATGATCGCCGTGGCAGTCTCGACATTGCTAATCTCGCTGAGTGTCTTGATTGTGCGCTATACAAGTGCCAGATTTCCGAGCAAAACCGACGATATGGGGAATTAACTGTGTGCCACACAAGAACAAATAGCTCAGGTTAAGTGTGTTAACCGTGGTTGGTCTTGCATGTCGAAAAGCCATCACTAGGAGTCATTGAGTCTACTTCCGCGATAGATCTTGTCTAGGCATTTACCTTTCATAGATGAACATGAAATCATCTCAGGCCTCATATCGATTGGTGACGTCGTCTCTGAAATGATCCATGAACAGCGTCTTTTAATCGATCAACTCTGCCAGCATATCGCTGGCTAGCGCTTTCATCTCTCACCGTAGCGTTATCGGGTTACCAAGATTTGTCTGTTGCCGGATTCTGGTTTATACCCACAATAAAAATTTGTCTTGACGGTGGTTGTATAGGCGCGTAGCTTGGACAAGTGGTTCTTCAAGCGGTATTTATTACTGCGATGTATTGATAGCAGAAATAATCGTAAATTCGATTTACCTCACGCTGGTATCAATGACCACTGTCGTTGCAGAGGAGTAGGCAGCCCCAGCGATGCATGAAAGTGACCACTATCTTTCTGCGCCTGCGGTATTGCAAACAGCACAAATGCCGACACTGCGCTTTCCATCGTCGGTATTGAGAAAAATGGCTGGCCGAGTTTGCTCTCAGCGTGTTGTTGCAGCAGCAGCAAAGCAAAGTCTGTCTCTCCGATGGGCTTTGCCCCTCCCGCTTAATTGCGCTTCAGATATTTTTCCTTAGTCTCGAAGGGCTGCAACCGTAGACTTCCCCAAACTTGAGGCAAGGTATAAATAGAGACTTCCGGTAATTGGGGAGGTTAATCGGTGAAGAAATCACGATTCCCGGAAAGCCAGATTCCTTCTCGCGCGATGTTCTTCAGCAGGTGTGGGTTTGAGTAATGCTCGGGATGTTCCCACTCGGACTGCCAAACTGGTATTGGCTGGATACGAATCCCGGTCTCAAGCAGGACCTCAGAGGCGAGGTCGTCCGTTGTCAGTTTTGTTGAAACGAATTTGCCAGGACTACCGCTCAACAGGACTGCCACATCAGCATCACTGTCGGATTGATGTGAGCCCCGGGCACGGCTGCCAAACAGAATGGCCCCGGTAAAGTCGCTTCGAGCAGAGACACGCTGCAAAAAGGCACCAAGCGTAGCCTTGGTGGCGGG
>JAULVH010000289.1:0-366 GCA_032111105.1 Burkholderiaceae bacterium
AAATTGGTGAAGTCGCCAGAAGACAAAACCAAGCCCTCACCTGCAAGATGATATTTACCGTCTTTATAAAATTCTGAGGCTGCGCAATCGAGTCCCAGCGCAATCTGTGTACCTGGCTCGTAACCCGCTTTTTCTATCGCCAGCAAAATCAGCTGTATAGCTTCTTCGTGGCTTTTGACTGATGGTGCAAAACCACCTTCATCACCCACTGCTGTCGTCAGGCCTTTATCGTGCAGGATTTTTTTCAGGTGATGAAATACTTCAGCGCCGTAGCGTACAGCCTCACGAAAACTAGGCGCACCGACTGGAATAATCATGAACTCTTGAATATCCAGATTGTTATCCGCATGCGCGCCGCCATTGATC
>JAULVH010000289.1:376-3768 GCA_032111105.1 Burkholderiaceae bacterium
ATTTGCATAGCACCTGATCCACCAAAATAGCGATACAAAGGCAAGCCTGCTTCTTCTGCAGCAGCTTTGGCAACGGCCATGGAGACAGCCAGCATCGCATTCGCACCTAAGCGTGCTTTGTTATCAGTGCCATCTAAATCTATCATCGTGTGATCTAAGAATGCCTGTTCGCTGGCATCTAAACCCATGATGGCTTCGGAGATTTCGGTGTTGATGTTTTCACAGGCTTTGAGTACGCCTTTGCCGAGGTAACGCTTAGCATCACCGTCGCGTAGCTCTATGGCTTCACGTGATCCTGTGGAGGCGCCTGAGGGCACGGCCGCGCGGCCCATAACGCCCGACTCCAACAGTACATCGCATTCGACCGTAGGATTACCACGCGAATCGAGAATTTCGCGGCCAATGATGTCAACGATTGCACTCATTCATTTCTCCAGACTAATTGATAGTTATTGCATGCCGTGTTTAGGGGTCTTCCGACTATGAAAAATCATTTTCAAGGAAGGGTTGAGTTTTCACTACGCGATCTATCGATGCCAAGCTCGCTAACAACTCGCGCATGCGATGCAGCGGCACAGCATTGGGGCCATCGGATTTAGCATTCTCTGGATCAGGATGGGTTTCCATGAACAATCCAGAAATGCCCACCGCAATAGCTGCACGCGCCAATACAGGTACAAATTCACGCTGACCACCCGATGTGCTGCCCTGCCCGCCCGGTAATTGCACCGAATGGGTGGCATCAAACACGATAGGGCAACCGGTTTCGCGCATGATAGCCAGCGAGCGCATATCTGACACCAGATTGTTATAACCAAACGATACGCCGCGCTCACACGCCATAAATACATCGGTAGGCAAATTTGCTTCGCGCGCCGCTTCACGTGCTTTGTCGATGACATTTTTCATATCACCGGGCGCGAGAAACTGGCCTTTTTTAATATTGACGGGTGTGCCCGACTGAGCACAGGAACGTATGAAATCTGTTTGCCTGCATAAAAACGCTGGCGTTTGAATCACATCAACGACGGCGGTTACGGGTTTGATTTCATGCACTTCATGCACGTCGGTCAGTACCGGTACTTGTATCTGTTTTTTTACAGTAGCCAGAATCTCCAGACCCTTTTCCATACCCAAACCGCGAAACGATGAGCCTGAAGAACGATTAGCTTTATCGAATGACGATTTATATATGAAGGGTATACCCAAGGCTGCGGTCATTTCTTTGAGCGCACCGGCGGTATCCAAGGCCATCTGCTCGGACTCGATAACGCATGGTCCGGCAATCAGAAAAAATGGATGGTCTAAACCAACATCAAATCCACAGAGTTTCATGCGGCTTTCCTGTGTCCGGTAGCGTCTTTATGAGCCAGCGCAGCCTGAATAAACGAAATGAATAACGGATGGCCCGCACGTGGCGTTGATTTGAATTCGGGGTGGTATTGCACACCCATGTACCACGGATGAGCGTGCTCGCCTGCGCGCGGTAACTCCATGATTTCGCATAACGACTCATGGGGTGTGCGGGCTGAAATGACCAAACCGGTCTTTTCTACGCGATCAAGATAATGATTATTCGCTTCGTAGCGATGGCGGTGACGTTCAGTGACTTCGTCACCGTAAATTTCAGCTGCCAGGGTTCCTGGTTTAACCGCACAGGTTTGCGCACCTAGTCGCATGGTGCCACCCAGATCGGAATTGGCATCACGACGCTCCACCATGCCATCATGGTTTTGCCACTCGGTGATAAGAGCAACTACAGGGTTTTCTGTATCGGGATCGAATTCTGTCGAGTTTGCATTTTTCAGGCCGGCTACATTACGCGCGTACTCTATCAGGGCTACTTGCATACCAAGACAGATGCCAAGGTAGGGCACTTTGTGCTCACGTGCATAGCGAGCCGCAGCGATCTTGCCTTCAACTCCACGCTTACCAAAACCACCCGGCACCAGAATTGCATCGAATGTGGACAGCCTGCTTGCACCTTGAGCTTCGAGCTCTTCGGAATCAACGTATTCAATGTTCACGCGCGATTCGGTGTGTATACCGGCATGACGCAGGGCTTCGGTAAGCGACTTGTACGATTCGGTGAGATCGACATACTTGCCGACCATAGCGATATTGACTTCGTGCTTGGGATGTTCGAGTGAATTGATTAAATTGCTCCACATCGACAAATCAGCGGGCTTGGGCGACAAGTTCAGTTTGTCGCAAACAATGCGATCAAGTCCTTGATCGTGCAGCATTTGCGGAATTTTATAAATCGTATCGACATCCCAAACCGAAATGACCGCGCCTTCTTCTACGTTAGAGAACAAGGAGATTTTGCTGCGCTCATCTTCAGGGATAGGTCGGTCGGCACGGCACAACAAGGCGTCGGGCGAAATACCAATCTCGCGCAATTTTTGGACGCTGTGCTGCGTAGGTTTAGTTTTGAGTTCACCCGCCGATACCAAATACGGCACCAGCGTGAGATGGACGAAGGCTGCGTGGTTGCGACCACCGCGCAGCGATAACTGCCTGGCCGCCTCAAGAAATGGGAGCGATTCAATATCACCCACGGTGCCACCAATTTCTACAATAGCCACATCAAAGCCTTCGGCTCCGCGGTGTATAAATTCTTGTATTTCGTTGGTGATATGCGGGATAACCTGAACCGTCTTGCCAAGATACTCACCACGACGCTCTTTACGAATCACAGATTCATATATCTGGCCGGTGGTGAAATTATTGACTTTTTTCATACGAGCCGTGATGAAACGCTCGTAATGGCCCAAATCCAGGTCAGTCTCGGCACCATCATCGGTAACAAAGACTTCACCGTGCTGAAACGGACTCATCGTTCCGGGATCAACGTTGATGTAGGGATCTAACTTGAGTAGGGTGACTTTAAGGCCGCGCGATTCAAGTATCGCGGCCAGAGACGCTGCTGCAATCCCTTTTCCAAGGGAAGAGACGACGCCGCCAGTGACAAATACAAACTTGGTCATTACAGGATAGCCAAAAGGCACTAGCGTGAAATTGAAATTATACCGCAAAGCGCCCGCGTCTCCGATCTGCAATGTTCTCCTGCTAATAGCCTCAATTAAACAAAAAAGATTTTCGTGAGAACTGCACGTCTGCGACAACCGTGGCGGCATTTCTTGGCGTTAGCGATTCTCCGCGCACGGCTCACTACGCCAATACCGCTGATGCTCACAGCGATACGTGGTCCAGCGGATATCCGCATCCACCACCAGCCGAATCGCACCCGTTTGGTCGGTGCGCAAAGCCAGAATGCCGCGATCACTATACCGCTGCACGATTTCTTGTTTGGGATGGCGGTAGCGATTGCGGTATCCGACCTGAAACAACGCTACCGACGGATGAACCGCTTCAAGGAATACATCGGT
>JAULVH010000290.1:0-6457 GCA_032111105.1 Burkholderiaceae bacterium
ACTTCACCCGGCGCTTCTTCGGTACCAGCAAACATACTGCCCATCATGACGGATGAAGCACCTGCGGCAAGTGCTTTAGAAATATCACCTGAAAAACGTATACCGCCATCGGCTATACATGGAATGCCCGTGCCTTCCAGTGCTTTAGCAACGTTAGAAATAGCCGTAATTTGCGGCACGCCAACGCCAGCAACAATACGCGTCGTACAAATGGAGCCGGGTCCTATACCTACCTTGACGGCGTCTGCTCCATGATCCATCAGTGCCTTGGCAGCATCAGCGGTTGCAATATTGCCGCCTATGACTTCTACATGAGCAAAGCGACGCTTAACCCATTTCACGCGATCGAGCACGCCTTGTGAGTGTCCGTGGGCTGTATCCACAACGATGACATCCACACCAGCAGCTACTAATAATTCAATGCGCTCATCGTTATCAGGACCAACACCTACAGCGGCACCAACACGCAACTTGCCTTGCTCATCTTTCGAGGCATTCGGGTGCTCGGTTGATTTACGTATATCTTTTACAGTAATTAAGCCGCGCAATTCAAAGGCATCATTGACCACTAATACGCGCTCTAAGCGATGCTTGTTCATCAAGCGTTTGGCTTCGGCGGTATCAGCACCTTCTTTAACGTAAACGAGTTTTTCGCGCGGGGTCATTTTGACGCGCACTTCGGCGTCGAGCTCTTCTTCAAAGCGCAAATCGCGGTTGGTAATGATGCCCACCACCGTTTTACCTTCAACCACCGGAAAACCACTAATGCCATGTTGCTGGGATAGCGCCATCACATCACGCACGCGCATGGTGGGAGGAATCGTTATCGGATCACGAACCACACCCGCTTCAAAGCGTTTGACCTTGGAGACTTCGCGCGCTTGTTCTTTGGCAGTGAGATTTTTATGAATGATGCCTATGCCGCCTTCCTGTGCCATAGCAATGGCTAGTCGGGCTTCAGTCACGGTGTCCATAGCGGCCGAGACCAGTGGAATGGACAAGGAGATATTCCGCGTCAGGCGAGTATGCAGGGAGGTGTCTTTGGGCAGGATGGCTGAGTAGGCCGGCACGAGCAGCACATCATCGAAGGTGAGTGCTTTCTGTAATAGACGCATGGTGATTCCTGTAGGCGCAAAACCGAATTATACAGAACTCACCCACTCAATCCTTATGCCCATAGCCCGGCGAAACCAGCCAAACAGCTCGTCAAGACTGGTTTTACCCTCAGTAGTGAGCCGTTTAATACGGGGCTATGGCAATTTTAGGGGGTGTTTTAACGGGAACGCGTCTTGTGCTGGACTCGGCGACGGCGGGATTCCATGGGATCAGCCCGAAGTGGGCGGTAGATTTCGATGCGATCACCATCGCGCGCCTGGGTATCCAAAGGCTTGAGCTTGCCGTACACACCAATTTTATTGGTGCTCAGATCTATATCCGGATACTGCGCCAGCAAGCCGCTCTGGTATATGGCCTCTTCCAGGGTGCTGCCTTGTTTGATGTCGAGTTCACGTACCACGGCCGAATCAGGCAGCGCATAACAAAGTTGTACATGCACAGTATCCGCATTAGCCATACAAGACGTCCGCTCGCAGTCGAAATGATTCCACAAAACTATCCGCTATTTTTGCAAATACGGGGCCTATGATTTTTTCTAATAACTTACTGGAAAACTCATATTGCAGTTCGAACTCGACCTTGCAGGCGTCTGGCCGCAGCGGACGGAAATGCCATTGGCCGTCGAGGTGGCTAAATGGCCCCTCCACCAGCTTCATGTGCATGTACCTTGGCGAGTTGTTGTTGTTTTCGGTGGTAAAGCTTTGTTTGATACCGTGGTAATCAATGGTGATAGCGGCCACCAGCCTGTCCAGACTGCGCTCGCGCACATCCACCCGGCCACACCAGGGCAAAAAGGAGGGATAATCTTCCACCTTGTCTACCAGCGCGAACATTTGCTCTGCGCTATAGCCAAGTAGTATCGATTTGTGAACAACTGCCATAGTTTCAAGTGTTTCAACTGTTAGAATCCGACTTCCCGATTTTAACCTGTTCATCTAATCTGCCTGACCCGCTGCCACAGCAGCCTGTACATACCTCCATGAGCATCATCGACAACAAAAAAGCGTTTCATGACTACTTCATCGAAGAACGCTTCGAGGCAGGCATGTCGCTCGAAGGTTGGGAGGTCAAGTCTATACGCGCTGGTCGTGCTCAGCTCAAAGAGGCCTATGTCATCGTCAGAAAGGGAGAGGTTTTTTTATTTGGGGCGCACATCAGCCCCCTGCCGACAGCCTCCACGCACATTAACCCTGATCCGGTTCGCACCCGTAAGCTCTTGCTCAGAGCCGAGGAAATCAAAAAACTCATCGGCAAGGTAGAACGCGCCGGGTATACCCTGGTACCGATCAACCTTCATTACCAGCGCGGCCGCATCAAATGTGAAATTGGCCTGGCCAAGGGTAAAAAACAGCACGACAAGCGCGATACAGAGCGTTCCCGCGACGCCGACCGCGAAATCGCCAAGGCATTAAAGCAAAATAGGCGCTAAACCACCGTCTGTTCTGGCCCGGTTACCCCGCCTTTTTAATGCCTGATCTGGGCATTAACCAATTTCAACCGCCCAAAAAACAAAAACCCCCACGCTTTTCAGCGAGAGGGTTCAAACTACTACGACTACCTGTTGTTGCTTGTTATTCCGAAACTTGAAACCAGATTCTAACGGAAAATTTCCGTAAGTCAACACCAAGCAAAGGGTTTTTTCTTGCTGACCAGTAATCCGGCCTGAACTTAACCTGCCCCCAGCAACGCGCCCCTTAATCTTTACAACATACTGTAGTGCATAGCCTGCGCACTGCGCCCTACCTTATCCCCTCCAATGGATTGAATAATTCAGGTAAATCACCGGCTCCAGACTCAGGCTATTGAGGGACAGAAAAATAATGCGAATTCCTGTGCTTCTCTCAGAGCTGATCGCTGCCATAGGTATGACGGATACGCGCAGCAATCAGGATCAGCCTGTCTTCATAACTGTGGATGATCAGATTGTGATCTGCATCGATAGTCAACCTGCCGGCACGGACAAGAGCGAGGCCCTGAGGTTATTTACCTATCTGGGATCGCTTCCTGAAAAAAATCGCGAATCTGTTTTGCTCAGTTTACTGGAAGCTGATTTTGCAAAACATCGAACCGGGGGTGCCACGCTAAGCATAGAGCCAAGATCAAAGGCCGTGGTACTCATGCACGAATTGTTTGCCGAGGGATTGACCCTGGCATCAGCAAAATCAGCGCTGGAAGAATTTACTAAGGCAGCACTCCATTGGAAAAATGTGCTGACAATCATTGACGAACAGGATGCCATCACTGCCATCGAATCAGAGCAGGAATATTCACCCATAGATATCGATAATTTTATTTGATGAGTAAGTAACCAGTAAATAAGCAGACTTGATTAGCGGAGATTTATATGTCAACACCCGTCGCTCATCGTACCGCGCACACATTGTTTGATTTTGTCAAAGCCGCTGATCAAGCAAAGCAGGCGGGTGAAACCGGAAAGCTGCTACTCAGTGCTAATGGTGAAATCTCCTTCGCACCTAGCGGGGTTAGTGGGTTTGTAACCCGCTTATGGGAAAAATTTAGTGATGCCGTGCGAAGTACAAATCTGGTGCAACAGCGGCATACACAAGCTCAACAAGCCTTCGAGGCATTTCAAGCCGTTTTAAATCCTGAATTACAGCCTAGCGCTCAGGAAATCACGGCAAATCCATCAAAGCTTACACAGCCGACTAGCCACTATGATTCAGTAACCGTCAATGCAATGCGTCAGACACTATTCGACAAACTGCAAGCTAATGTACCACCATCAAAAAATAAAGCGTCTGATCAGTTACCTGACTCACTCACCGATGCTTTTAAAAACGTACTACATCATGATGCGCACACACTCACGCCATCTCAATTGAATAAAAACATAGCGTATGCAAGCCGTGACCAGCGCGCTGCTGATGTGGTTTTAGTAATTGGACCAAATAATGACTCTGGCCTGATCGAGCGCTTAAAGAAACAATGCAATGAAAAAAATCTGAAACTGCTTGTTATCGGAGATGGCGTCGGCCCGATTCCCTTGAGCGGTATGCCAGATAAGTTAAAAGATAAGACAGATCAATGGACACAATTTTTTGTTCAGGCTCATGGGACCAGTACTCAAGATGGAAAACTGAAATTACAAATTGGCGCAGAAAACAAGCATAAAAATGAAAGTAGCATTAAAGAAGCCAGTCTTCTTTTTTCAGCGATTCAGCAAGTTAACCCGATAGGTACATCTGAAAACACACATCCCAACTATGTCACTCACGTCTATGCCTGCCACGGCGGAACAGGTGAAAAAAGCATACATAGCAGCACTGATCCCCTGTTACAAAATTGCCCTTTTATTCTGCACGCAGCAAGTAAACACTGCACTTTGAACGCTCGTTCTAGTGAAGATATGCTGGCGCAGATAGACTATCTATCCCGCTGCAAAGCAGGCGGGTACGCACCTCTGCCAGCGGCACAATTAGCCGAGGCCGCGTTCAGATCGCCCGAATCTGCACGTCTGGTTGTAGGAGGTAAAAAAACCGACGATAAAGGTCGAGTACTAATGCCGGCAACCAAAGGGCCAGAGCAATTTGACGAAAGCTATATAGCAGCCCGATTTAAAAAAATGAAAGAGAACGCTACCTCTGTAGGTATGACTGAGGAAGCCGGCATCTTTTCAGTCTATGAACGGCAGTTACGCGCTGGTGCTGCAACAGTTTTATCAACGCTCACAGAAAATGCTGCCTGGTCTATCGCCATTGATCATGGAAATTTAGAAGCAATTCGTGCATTCCTGAAAATCCAACCTGGTCTAATTAATGAAACCAACGGAAAACTACTCAGCCTGCCTTTTACTGCCGCATTATTAGATCATCCCCATGTTTTGGATTTTTATGCAAAAGATCACAAACTTGACCTTAACGCCAAAAATAGCAAGGGCATGAGCTTGATGATGACCGCCGTGAAATCGGGCTCATTAAATGTCATGGATTATTTGCTGAAAAACAAAGTCGACCTCTCACCCAATCGTCAGGATATTTCTGTACTCTCGCTAGCTGCTCAAATTGGAAACCCGGAAACATTAAAGAAGCTAGTTGAGCATTTGAAAAATAACGCTGATAGCAAGACGTTTAAGGCCGCGTTAAAGGATGCAATAACCGTAGCCAGAGATAATAAAAAAATGAAAGCGCTCAGCTACCTTGAAAAAAATGTCGATGAATACGCTATAGCCAAGTAAAGAAAAAAAACTAGCAGTTCCCTGTGGAAAAGCTCATTCAAGATCACGGCAATTTATAGTGGTACTGATTCAAATTTTCTGCCTACAGCCGTTCATAAGACACAAAGTAACCAAGGTTTTCGAACTAAGCGAAGCAGGAATAGTGCACTGCCAGTGCACCGCAACACCCTAGGCACTTACCCCAATACACCAATAATTAAGACAGATGAAATACTTCACCGATAACCAGCCGTGGGAGTGGAAAAATGACCATATCTAGCCTGAATATAAAGATTACCGTTGACGACACAAAAAATGACAAAGAATGGGTTGCGCAGAAAAAAACTAATTTTTGGAGAGATAAAACAACTATCAAGTTTTATCAGCGCGAAAAGAGTGAAAGTAATTTTCAAAAACTTGCTGATTTTTTGACGGGAGTAAAGCCTGGTCGGGAAGTTGCGACTAAGTACATAAATGAACTCGGTCTAAACAAACCTCTTTTAAATCCAAAAAATACGCCTGCTTCACTTACAGAGAGTGATCTAAATAATGCATTTCAGTCAGCTGCTAAAAAAATGGAAACGCGCCCTGCTTTCGAATCTACGGAACCATTAGTAAGCCGTCGGGGAACCGACAATAAAAATGTGAACATCGAAATCAACAGTAAGAAAATTCAGAACGCAAATACTTACAGGGAGAATTTAAAGGCGAAAGAGTATGTATTTTTTAGTAGTCATATTCAGGGATCAGACCGCACCGCATCCCAAAATAAAATATCCATTGAATCCATAGGGCTGGCAGTAGATATCAGGGAAGATACTCCTTACGCAACTCCACCCGCTGATATCACGAAAGCTCATAAAGAGCTAACTAACTTTAAAACAGCGTCGAATGGACAACCTTGGTTCAAACCAGAATTGAGCAGCAGACTTGATCGCCTAATCACTGCTCTTGAAAATAAACTACCCAGCCTAAAGCAAACAGCCCAAACGTAATTCAGCCCCTCGTAATACTTGACTACGAGGGGCTGTGATTTCAACGAAGCTGACGCTTAGGATTTACTAGCTAAGTTTTTCCAAGTCTCGACCACTGAATCAGGATTCAATGAAATTGAGCTGATGCCCTCTTTCATCAACCGTTGGGCAAGGTCAGTTTATAAGATTAAAC
>JAULVH010000290.1:6567-8800 GCA_032111105.1 Burkholderiaceae bacterium
CCTCACTCCATCCATAATTTAGGGAATACCGGCTCCACTGCTATGCCAATGTTGGCGAGGGAAAAATGCGCACTACTACTATAAACATCAACCTAAACCCTGCGAAGGAAGGCAAATGGTATGCGAAGGAGAATGTCACCAAAAGAGGTGATACGACGGTCACTTTTTTTCAGCGCGATGGCAAACGTTCATTTCTGCAAAAATTTAAAGACTTCAGAAATAATGTGCGCTCCGGCACCGAGCTTGCCAGCAAATACAGTAAAGAGTTGAGCTTGCCTGCAGAAGCGCTATCAAATCCGAAAAATAAGTCAGAAAAAATAACAATTTCAAATGACAAGCTAAACACATTATTCAGAGATACTCACCAAAAAATACAAGAAGGAAAAACTTTCGAGCAATTTGATCCATTGGTAAGCTACTTCAATGAAAAGCAAAACGTCGACATTTGCATCAATGATGACTTTGTTCTGAAAGGTGCCCCAGGGCCATCTGTTAAATCCAATCCACTCAGTTCATCTGCATCAGACGACATATCCCAGTTCACATGGGTAAAACAAAATAACCGTTTTGTTAGTAACTACGGGCATGAAAAACTAACAAATTTTGTCGTCTTGTCGCACAAAATCAAAGAGGAACCAAATTTTTCAGCAACAAAGGAAGAACTTCTTGCGGCACGCGAGTTTTTTGAAGGCGTTGTGAAGCTTGATGTTACAAATTTTAGAAATGAAATTGTTAATCTTTATAAACCAGCTATGGATGCATCCGCGCGACTGCTGGTACCGATCACGCTGGCTTTAGAAAATAAAAATGAATAAACAGCGCAGAGCAAACAGCCCAAACGTAATTCAGCCCCTCGTAATACTTAACTACGAGGGGCTGCTATTTCAACGAAGCTGACGCTTAGGATTTGCTAGCTAAGTTTTTCCAAGTCTCGACCACTGAATCAGGGTTCAATGAAATCGAGCTGATGCCCTCTTTCATTAACCACTGGGCAAAGTCGGGATGGTCAGATGGGCCCTGACCGCAAATACCCACGTACTTACCTTTGGCAAGGCAGGTCTTAATTGCGCGTGAGAGCAGCACTTTGACAGCTGGATCGCGCTCATCAAAATCCGCCGCTAGCAGCTCTAAGCCTGAATCTCTATCGAGACCCAAGGTGAGCTGGGTCAGGTCATTGGAGCCTATCGAGAAGCCATCAAAAAACTCAAGAAACTCTTCTGCCAATAATGCATTGGAAGGAATCTCGCACATCATGATGAGGCGTAGACCATTTTCGCCACGCTTGAGACCATTTTTTTCTAGTAGCCCCACCACTTTTTCTGCCTGACCCAAGGTACGAACAAAAGGCACCATGATTTCGACGTTGGTTAAACCCATGTCATTACGCACGCGTTTCATGGCAGTGCATTCCATTTCAAAGGCTTCGGCAAAATCAGCCGCCAGGTAACGCGCCGCACCACGGAAACCCAGCATAGGATTTTCTTCATCCGGCTCGTAACGCGAACCGCCTATGAGTTTTTTGTATTCGTTGGATTTGAAATCTGACAGGCGAACGATCACGGTCCGCGGCCAAAATGCTGCCGCAATGGTAGCGATACCCTCGGCTAATTTATCGACATAAAAAGCCTTAGGCGAAGCATGACCGCGCGCAACTGACTCCACAGCTTTCTTTAAATCGGGATCGATGTTGGGATAGTCGAGTATCGCCTTAGGATGCACGCCGATATTATTGTTAATGATGAATTCGAGTCTAGCCAGACCAACACCATCGTTGGGAATCGACTGGAAATCAAAAGCGAGCTGAGGATTGCCAACGTTCATCATGATCTTAACGGGAATCTTCGGCAATTCTCCGCGCGCTACTTCGCTGATCTCGGTTTCCAGCAAACCATCGTAGATGCGCCCTTCGTCACCTTCAGCACACGACACGGTAACTAGCGTGCCATCCTTTAAGACTTCGGTTGCATCACCACAGCCCACCACAGCGGGTACACCCAATTCACGCGCGATGATCGCTGCATGGCAGGTACGACCACCACGATTAGTCACGATAGCCGAGGCGCGTTTCATGACGGGTTCCCAGTTGGGATCGGTCATGTCAGCAACCAACACATCACCCGGTTGAACGCGCTCCATTTCTTCGGGATCACGAATCACGCGAACCGGGCCTGCACCGATTTTCTGACCAATAGCACGACCATGGGTGAGTACTAAGCCGCTACCTTTGAGCTTA
>JAULVH010000291.1:0-8669 GCA_032111105.1 Burkholderiaceae bacterium
GCATCGGTGAAGTACAAGTTCTAATATCCTGACAACCTCAAGGCAGAATGAGCCGGGGCAGCATAACTGCTCCGGCTTTTTCTTTGCCCGCGGCAGATGCACGGCGCGCAAAAGCCAACGATCGATGAGCGGCATTCTGCAATCTACTCGCACATATTGCGACTGCACCGCGACTTGGCTCTGTTTTAATATATCGTAGTTTACGCATGAGCCTTCTAAGCAACCAAGCCAATGCTCAGAAAAAAGAATGAGCTAGGGGCTCGCTTTGGTAAACATTATGTCACTGCCCCGAATGCGTATGAAGCGATCCAGATAGCTAAGGCTTTATATGGGAAGCTGCTTATCTCTGAGGGTGCGAACCTCGTTTGAATTCAGGCTAGAATGCAGTTTGATGACGGACGTAACGGACATGACCTCCGTCTATCCACTGTTACAATTGGGGCGCCAGCATTGTTGTTACCCATGTGAGCCGGTCACATGAAAGTCTCCTAATCGCAGAAGGTCTCTGTGTAGGTCACGAGGCGCCCAGAAAGGGTCCGCTCGGTAACTTCCTGATTATAGCATCGTGGCGTGTAAGTGCGCTCGGCATAGTAAACCTTGCGCGTGTTGCGCTCTGCACTTTTTGCGATGGCAGCCCCTAAAATCACGCCGCCAATAAGTGCCAGTGCCTTTCCGCTGTTATTACCCCGACGTCTGTGGTCGCGGTAATCAGAGCGCCCGCGGTCAGAGTTATATTGGCTTCCATAACTGGAATTATTACCATTATTATATTCACCCCTGCCGCCAGCTACCGCAGGCGTTGCTATCGATAAGCTCAAAAGGACCAGGAAAATCTTCTTCGGCATATCGTCTACCTTTCCAGAAAATTGATTGTAAAATCTAGCACTGGGGCACAACATAAGACTGGTCTTTGAACCGATTATGAACAGAATTTTATCCAACATTATCAAAGGGATGGTGCTCATGAGGATCCGAAAACATCCCAATTGCAGCGCTGATCACTACGAGCGCTTCAAAAACATCTAGAGCTTATACTGAAAAGGAAATTACCAGATATTCTTTCACGGTTTCATCTGTAGTTGGTCTCGTGTGTCTGATCATCCTCTGTCATAATTCCCCCGCACTTTCATATTTGAAACTCAGATGCCTCAACCTGCAAACCTGTCAACCAACCCAACATAAATCGCCCGCTGGACTAGGTTGGAAATTCCGCCTAGTTACAGACAGGAGTGTAGTTAACGGGCAGTGCGCGGACGGGCTGCTTCGCGATTGCTAGCTAGGTGAACTGGGACCGAGACGTCTGGTCGTTCTACACAATGAGCGTAGTTGACTACATAATACGAAAGGAACCTTAGCCACTAATGTACAACCTGCCCTTGATTAAGGGCAGGTATCCAGACAGATGGCGACGTTCGTTCCGTTGATACTCGATTGCATTTTCTCGTAGCGCTGCTTGTGCCGCATCTTTTGATAAATCGCGATATTTACCGGAAAACCACCTTCATAACGCACCTGAAAGGTCACGCTATTTGGCGTATTTCCAAGCAGGACGGGCGAACTCAGACCCTGCACATTTTGCAGGGCGTCCATAATGTCTGCCTGGGCATCCATATCAAGTGTACTCGAGCGGAACACGAGGCTGTACGTGCCGCCTGAGCGCGCAGCAGTCACAGCCTGCATGGTAGACTTGGTCCGCGCCGCGTCCATCCAATACAGTTTGATCTGCGGTCCAATATCTTGGACAACTTTGACCGCCAGTTTTTCAGCCAGCTTTACTTCACAACGTTCCGCCGAATTAATGTCACTGGCAGAACCATTGGCAGAGCCCGCGGCAATCACACGGCCGTTTGAAGTCGCGGAGACGCGCGCATCAAGCGAGCCTGTGCAGGCAAACAATCCGTCATCACTTGCGGTGTCCTGCACGGTCAGATTGCCGCCCATGAAGAACCCCCCTTGTTTTGCTTCGAGGCTCTTCTGGAAGATCTCTAAACGAGCATCCTTCATGAGTTGTGACCAAAGCGGACGTTTGCCGGCAAAAAAGCTATTCAACGACGGGCCGGCATCCGCGAATTCGACGCCATAACTCACAAGCTCACGGCTTATTGCGTTAAGCGCATAATCAGAAGGCCGTGATTTGGTCTCGACCTTCTGCATCCTGATTTCCTGACGGAAATGAACGTCGTCATGCACCTCTGCTTGCACGTCATTCTTTTGAATAGCCGCCTCGGAACGGGAATATGCGGACGAGCTGCGAGATGAAGAAGCACTTGCCGCCCGGCCCGATTGACGCGCTGCCCCTGCGCCAGAACGGCTTCGATAAGCCGCAGAGGCCGAACCACTTGCACTAGAGGCTGAGCGCGACCTCGACGATTCTGCCGATCGTTCCTTTTCAGAATAAGCACTTACCGACTTATCGCTGAAAGAAGCACCCTTAAAGCTATCATATTGTGTGATGATTTCCTGTGGTTTGTTATAGTCACGGCCAACAGAATTATTCTCATCGAGCATAACAAAGATAAGTCGCTCGCTGGCACCCCCTCGTTGCGCCGCTGTGTCGATCCCCTTTAAACGCAATTGAGTTGTGATCCATGCACGGTCCACATTTGCGGTGATGGTCCACTTATACCGCGCGCCGTCGCGCTGACCGGATTGCTCTAGGATCATCGATGGCTGAATTTGGTCGACCAACGCATCAATAGTCGCGTTCGAAACTTGGTCAATCCGGTCAGCACCAATAGCATCCTCAACCATAGCACGCATCAGCCTCTGCCGCGCATCAGCCGCTGCCGTTGCCTTCACCGCGGCGACATCCTCCGAGATTTCGGCATATCCAATGCCCATGATCGTGTTTGAACTGGTCTGTGCATTGATGCTTGGCGTCGTACCGATCAGCGCTGCAAGAGCAGCCCCACCCATCACAAAAATCTTTGAATTTCGGACCTTTTTCATCACTGAACTCCTCGGATTTTGATCTGTTCGACCAACTTCATTCCTACATCGCTGACAGCTTTTTTCATGGCATTCTCAATCGCTGTACTTTCGCTGACACCCGTCTCTGCCGAATTGGTTCGCACCCGCGCAATTACCATCGGATCGGCGCCGCGCAAATCGAGCACCTGAGCGCTGACGATAACTTCGGAGAGCGGTTGGCCAGTAATCGAGTCCGTTCTAATTTCACCAATTTCAGCTGCGCCAAATGCAAGGTACTTATAGTTACACGATTTGACACTATTCCTAATTTGCTCGCGCGTACCGGAAGTCAGGCCATAATCCGACTGGCCTTGAAGAGTTTTGCCAAACTCTTTTTTCACAGAGGCAATGTCGATAGTCGCGCATGCCTTATCCGAGATGTCAGCAAAGCTTGTGCCGTTCAAGCCAACACCATTCAACCGGCCGCTGAGCACATCTTCAAAGCTGTCGGAAGACACAAGCTCATAGTTGATCTGAGACGCCTGATAGCTTCCCCGATCATTAGAACTCGTGGTTGAAGCGACAACCCTGCGCGTCATGAAAAGATAAATGAGTTTCACTTCTGCGGGTGTATCAAGGCTGTTCTCAGCGGCCTGATTTGCTGCCAGACGCACACTCGAAACTTGGCTCACTAAATCCTGCCTGGGGCAATCAATTGAAAATCGGAAAGTAATTTGCTTGGTCGCCTTATCCTTGACTTCCTCAAGCTTGGCGAAATTGCAGAAGTCCAACATAGACTGCGACACTGCTGCATTTTGTTCAGGCGTAAATTGCAAGGTGATGTCGCGAAAATCTTCGCGACCCCGTAATCTGTTCCAAACAAATTTGGCAGCTGATAGCTTTGCCTCTTCCTGCGCGAGCAACATTGCCTTGCTGCCGCTGCCGCGGGGAAGAACCGTACCAGAAGCGATGACCTGGAACGAGGCAGACTGTGCGACTGCCATCGCTGGCGAAAACAAAGCAATGGCTCCACAGGCGCCAAAAAACCACCGCGACGTTCGGCTAAAGTGCGTGCGATAAAATCCAGTCATGTCACAAATCATCCTGTTCTAATTCCAGTCAAAAAGCACGCATCTACACCTGCCGCTGCGGCCCCTTAAAGCTCAACAAAGCCCGGCGCTAGCTCTTTGGAGACAAGTTGAAACCCACCCCCTCGGCCCACGCTAAGCGTGCCAAAGGCGTTTGCCGCTCGGTTAACCTGTTTCATCGAGCCCGAAAGCTTGGCAACTGTAACGCCAACTGCGGCACCCAGCGCGAGCTTTTCAAGAAAATTCCCTTTGCTCTGAAGCACCATTGTCACGCCCGAGGCAAGCGCCGCGACAAAGGCAATTTTTGCGACGGTTAGCTGCTGCTTGGCCTTTTTCGCTTTTTGGCGCTGCATATCATCCAGGGGCGCACCCAATGCCACCAACTGGTTGATATCATCGGCAACCATCGCGCTTGTGGAAACAAAAGTATCTACGCTTTCATTACCACCAAAACTTCCATTTCTATACCCATCCGCCAGCTTCAATAGCCCTTGTGCCTTCTGGCCATAGCCGATGGCTTCATAATAATTGGCCTGCGCACGAATGGCTTCGGACTGCGCAATGGCGACAGAAGCAATGAAAATTGCGACAGCAGCGTCATCCGCGCGCGCTGGCTTTGCAGCCATCAGCATTGGTATCGCCATGAACACTGTGAAGATTCTGAAAACTTTATTCAATTTCATGGTTTTTCTCCCCCATGAGCAGTCTGAGAAATTACGCGCGGTCGAAAGATGACACCCTAATCATCCTCGTCCTTTTTCCGACGCAGTGGCGCTACCTTCATTCTGTCGACAATGATCGACTTCCATGATTTGGCAATCTTCTTAGCGTCCCGGCGCTTTTTGTCCGTGATGGTGGAAGAGAGATGCTGTTTTACCCAGCCTTTCTCTTGCGTCGCATATGCTTCTAGCGCCTCAGCGATGAAGTTGGCCGTTAACTTTGAATACTGCTCATAGGCACTGATATCTCTAGCCTTATCCAGGCGAACTGAGCGAGAAAAGCCAAAGGTTTGCTCGTCAAGGGGCGTGTCCACCGTTTCGCCCGGGCCAATGATCTTAACGTTAAACCGCCCCCCATAGCCTTGTTCAACTTGAAAAACCTGCCCAGCCTGCGCGCCAGAAGACTGCCCGAGCCTATGCTCAAAATCCTTCAGCATGAGCGTATCAATGCTGATCTGAAGCTCAAAATTGGGCTTGGGCAACTCAAGACGTTTACCACCGTCAAAGCAATCAGGTATCATGGCCGCATAAATCTTCTTGCCGTCTTCCGACGAACTCTGGCTCGAATCCTTGCCATTTGCGTCAATTGATGACGGGATAACAGACTTGCGGAAGGCAGACGCCATCAGTGCCTCTTGCTGCGCTGTCAACCGTTGAATGAACAGACCAACGCTCTTTCGTGGATCATTACCGGCATTAGACTGAAGTGCGCGTAGGGCATCATCGGACAAGATCAGGGGCCGTGCCGCTAGGTTTGTTTCATCAAGCTGAAAGTCAAATTCACTTAAATTAGAAATCCACTTATAAGATGCAGAATCACGATCGTCAGTGTCCGACAAAAGCTTGATGAACCCAGCGGACTGCTGCGCCGGCGTCAAAGGACCATTAAATCTCTCGGAATAACTGATGATAGCAGGCACAACGGCGCGCACCGTTTCATTTACCGTATCAATAACTACAGTGTTGATCCCAACCGAAAAAATAGCCGCTCTGTAAGTGCGCCGATCACGCGGGTCTGTATAGATATGCTCGTCAATCGAGCCATAAGTAAAAAGATGAGCAAGGGCAAGACTTGCGCCACCATCTTGGGTCAGCCGGATTTTCCATTTTGAGGAATCCGTCGACCTTAAAATCGCTTCACTGAGTTGCGTCATTTTAGCGCGATCATTGAAGACACTAAAAAGCGCTGGATTGGCCTTTTGAAAAGAGTCGTTTGCGCCTTGAAGCCCAACGCCACAATAGCGGGCCTCAGAAATCATCATATTTTCCTGCGCTACAGCAGGCAGGGCTGCGCCGAGAAATGCTATGGCCATGCTGGACACTGCCCAACTGGCTCGGCTTTTCAAAATAGACTTGGTCTGCGTCATTTCGCTCTATCCCCTCCCCTTGGTCTAAATATCTCACGCCGATCAGACCAAATAAATCATCGGCTAAACCCTTAGTAATCTATTTTTATGTTACTCGCGCGAACACGACTACGACCAGACTCGGCCTCCTTCGACACCCCAATAATCTGCTCTTCTGTAAATCTCGCTCGTTTCATCATCTGCCCCTCCTTCAAGCCTGACCCTAATCAATCTTGGAGGAAAATCAGGGGGTCATGTCAGATGTAACCAATGCCAGCGTGGCTATAGCAGTCGCTGCATAAAAAGCCGTGTGTCGCATTAGATTCATTCCTCAATTATGATGTCGCCCGCGCGAATGCGCGACCGGCCATTTTCGTATTCGGTGATGGATACGTCGCCAGATGTAATCGTGGACCGATTCTGCGAAGGCGGAGATTTAGAAGCCGAGGCTTTTGCGGGTGACCCTTTTCCAGCATATTTGCGGGACAACGCTATAAACTGATCATCATTTCGAATTTGATCGAAGTCAGGATGGTTGATTGCGCCTCTAGGGTCATGAAAACCCTTGTCCAAAGCCTTGCTGAGCGCATCGATTGCATTGCCTGTGTTTTTGAGCCTTGCTTCAGCTCGAGCCAGAAGCAAATACACTTCCGGTTTGTTGGGATTAACCAAGATAATGGACCTCGCGAGGTCGGCTGCTTCAGTTAGATTCCCCTGCGCCAAGCTATTATTGGCGTTCGCGAGTTGGCTTTCGATGCTTTCAGAGCTGCCGTCATTAAGACCGGATTCTGATGCCGCCCCATCTTTGGTGTTTTCTGAGCTAGATGAGCCAGTGTTGCAAGCTGCAAGCATTAGCATTGCGATGCCCACAACGGCCGTCCGTTTAACTAACATAATTCATCTCTCCCCCCCCCGGTATTCCCCTGGTGCGCTATTATAAAGTTTGCACGGCACAAGGGTCTAAACTAAATCATCGCATTCATCGTTCATCGACGATGAAAATTGATTCCATATTTGGAAGTGTTAGAGTGCAGTCGGGCAACTGAAGCAACCTTATTATTTCATAATTAGTTTCATAATGGTAGAATTTGGATAGACCCACATGAGTAATACCCCATCCCTAGTTCGTCTTCTAAACCTCATGAGCGCAATACGAGCGCTATCGCCGTTCCAGAAGCTGAACGCCGAGGAAGAAATGCTGTTGGATGATTTGATAATCCGTTGGCACAATAACGTCACATTGACAGTCAGCGATGTGATTAATGATACTCGATACCCTTCACCAACGACAGCTTATCGCCGTTTGATTGCACTGAGGGACAAGGGCATCATTGGCCTTGATGTTGCTTCGGATGATAAGCGCGTGAAGCATATCTGCCCAACAAAAGCAGCATTGCTCTATATGGAAACGCTAGGAGAAGGTTTAGAGCAGCTGATATCGGACGCTCGGACTGCGTGAATATTCCCGTGCCAAAAGTGCTTCTCGGGTTAATCGCAATCTGCGGTGTCGCATTGTTGTGGTTCCTCGTGTTCAACCTCAACATGTGGCTGTTCTCCGAAACTGCATTTTCTGAACGCGCACATTGGATTTTCTTGCCAGCTGCATTTCGGATTATTGCCATTTTGGTTTTAGGCGTGCGCGGCTGCGTAGGGTTGATGCTTGGAGCCTATCTTACGCTGCCCAACGCAAGCCCCAACGATTTCCATTACGAGATCCTGCTTTCTATATCGTCAGGGGTTGCACCATTGATTGCAGTCTTGTTTTGCAAGCGGCTGTTCACGATTAATCATAACTTGGACGGATTGAACGGTTGGCACGTAGTTGCATTGTCGGTGTCAGGCGGCGTAGCCAATTCTGCGATGCTCAATGCACTCATGTGGGTGATCGGAAAACAGCAGGCCGATATTCAAGCTATTACGGCAATATTTGTAGGTGATGTGTTGGGCGCCGCTCTTGTTCTGGCAGCGATAGCGCTGGCAATGACGGTGGCTGCACGATTTGTGCGAAGGGCGTGATCTAACTTAAACGATTGGGCACGATAAATGGGCACCGCCTTTTCAAGCCTCCCATCTGTTTGCCCTCCCAAACTAATCACTTTCGAAACCACTCACGTAAAACGCCTTCAGCGGGTTTGTTTCTAACGGTGAAGCCTATGTTGGGGTATGCAAAGCGCGGATAGAGGTTGTCCGTAACAAAATAGTCGTTGGCAAAAACCACTAAACTATTGTTGTTTAAGCCTTTAATATAATCCAGCTGAGCTTGAATTACGATTGCCTGAAGCGCGAAATCCACCTCCGTTTGCTTCTGGATGCATTGTGAATTGGACAGTTCAAGAGCGTTAATTGCAGCCGTGCAGGCAGTTTCCTCAAGGTAGCCAGGTTCCGAAAGAGCATTCCGCCGCGATTGTATCCCAACGGATAGAAACAACGGTTTGCCGAACTTAAGCAGACCCGTGATGTTGCTGTTCAAGGTCGCTTTTGTTGATTGTCATTGAGAAGTGACCCGTTAGCGGCATAAGTTTTCACTGAGATTTGACCCATGTTTGAACCACACCCTGACCGACCGGTTGGGGGGATGAGGAGTGATCAACATGGATTTATTGAGT
>JAULVH010000292.1:0-5764 GCA_032111105.1 Burkholderiaceae bacterium
GATTGATGAGGAATTTGGTAGCGAGTCAGCGCCGCTGCGCAACTCTCAACTTACCGACTCAAGATGGTAGTCTCTGACTACTTTAAAGACTGGGTCTTATATTTATTTAGACTATGCTTGTTTAGTGAAGTGCTGGTTTAATCAGCATCTACCCAGGCAATAATCACCTAACCACCTTAGAATTATTTGATGTCCATACGCCTCATAGTAGGTCTGGGAAACCCCGGTACCGAATACGCACAAACCCGGCATAACGCAGGATTCTGGTTAGTCGACCAACTCGCCCGCGGTCAATTGCGCAAAGAAGCGCGGTTTACTGGACTTGCCTGCAAAACCTCGATTGCCGGGCATGACGTCTGGTTGCTAGAACCACTAACCTTCATGAATCGCTCGGGGCAAGCCGTCGCTGCCCTCGCCCACTTTTACAAAATTAATCCTGAAGAGATACTCGTCGTTCATGATGAACTTGATCTCAACCCTGGAATTGCAAAACTCAAAAAAGGGGGTTCATCGGGCGGGCATAACGGACTTAAGGATATCGACAGAGCCTTGGGAACGCGCGATTACTGGCGATTGAGACTGGGTATAGGTCATCCACGCACACTAGGACTGCAACAGCCCGTCGTGGATTTTGTGTTGCATCGCCCGCGCGCGGAAGAGCAACCCTTGATAGACACGGCCATAGACAAAAGCCATGCCGCTATTTCTCTTCTCTGCGATGGCCGGTTTGAGCAAGCCATGCTGGAATTACATACCAACGCTAATGCTGGACCCGCCATTAAATAGCGTCTCTTCGTATCGCCCCCTGCCAGTACTGTATCCAACCTCAGGTTCCTCGACAGGCTTCAAGCCCGATAACTCAGGCGCACCTACGAAATATCAAATCCTCATTACCTTTGTGGTGAAAAAATAGGCCACCTAATTAATCAATTCTTACTGTAATTCAAAACCAATACTCTCCACTGACCGACAGATTGTTCGAAACCCGGCCACGATATTTCCGACAGAAAAAATTTAACGCTCAACGGAATAAATAAAAGTCGACTAAATGCCCATCCGCTTAAAAAAATTAAAAATTTAGTAATTATTAATTCTAATTTGATAACCACTGTTTTATACTTCCGACTTAGGCAATCCCGCATTACGCGCGATTGTTGACACCAGGAAATAACTCGACGGAGAAAATCATGAGCACCTACAAGGAACTTCAAAACCAGATTGAAAAACTGCAAAAAGAAGCCGAGCAGGCTCGCAAGACAGAATTGTCTAATGCGATTGCAGATATCCATACGAAAATGCGGGAGTTTAGTATTACGGCAGAAGACCTCGGATTTGGCATGCGCAAGCGGTCCATGAAATCTTTGCGCAAACCCGTTGCCCCGAAATACAAAAATAATGACACAGGAGAAACCTGGAGTGGCCGTGGCAAGCCGCCAAAATGGATGGCTGGCCGCGATAAAGCACAATTCCGTATCCACGCCTGAGTGTGTTTATATAAGCTCGTTACTTTATTTTAGTTAACAAGCTCAACGTTTTGTCTTTACCCACGTATAAAACGTATGCCATCTCATAATGAGATGGCATTTTTTTATGCCGAGGGAGTTGCTGATTTATTCTGAAGTTTATGGCTTACCCGCGCAGCAGCCCTATACGGGATCAAATCTAGCCAAGAGTTTGCCTAGTCTTTACTCGGATAACGCCTAGCATTTATTTAGCCTGTGCTTCGCTGGTTTCGCGCTGAAAAATCCGTAAACAAGAAAACAAAAGAATACGAAAATCTAGCCAAATATCCTGTTGCTCTACATAACGCTGAGCATAATCCAAGCGCACTGGCAATATTTTCTCGACATAAAACTCCTCTAAATCGTCCCCATGTAAATCTGCCATTAACCGGGCTTCTTGCCGAAAATTAATAGTCGCCAAATCAAATAAACCAGGCTTGATAGAGAGCACGCTTTTACGAATATCGGTCGGATAACAACCCACGTATCGCGGCATCTCTACCCGCGGGCCCACCAATGAAAAATCTCCGCGTATCACATTCAGTAGTAATGGCCAGCGAGCCACCCCTGATCGACGCAAGACAGCACCCACACGCGTTACCTGCTCGCCGTGACAGCCACCCACGGTTTCCATCGCATCAGGCTCGGCCAGTGCAGTACGAAATTCCCATACCTTAACCATGCGCCCGTTTTTTCCAACCCGGTGGGAGCGCGTGAGGACAGGTGCCGCTGATTCCACCCTCAATATCACCAGCAACAGCGCACTAAACGGTGCCAACATCACCAGCGCGAGCACGCTGAGTATCAAATCAAAAAAACGTTTCATCATAAGTATTCCAAAGAAAACCACTAGGAAGATGCTGATTTATTTTGCATTTTATGGCGAGCCCGCGCGGCTGTGCGGCGCGGAGTCACGCGGAGCCACGAGTGAGCTTTGATCAGTTACTAGAGTAACGTCTCGCTTTTATTTAATCAGTACATCCCCGGTGGTATTTAGCGGTAAATGTGCCGTCACCATATCACTATCGATCAGACTGCAAGCTCTGGGAAATGAAAAATATGCCTGCTCACCTACCCAGCTATCCTCTGCCGGGTCGTTGGGGCATATAGCTATCCGTTAAAATACGCGTCATTAACGACAGACTGATACGTAAATCTTCTAGTCGTCCTGATTTCTTCCGGAGGTAATTTTGAAAATAGCCATCGCTGGATGCGGTTATGTGGGTTTATCCATGGCGGTTTTGCTGGCTCAGCATAATGAAGTCGTCGCCTACGACATTAGCACCAGCAAGATCGACGATGTGAATCGAAGAATATCTCCGATCAAAGATACCGACATTGAGCACTATCTCGCAACACAAACGCTGAATTTGCGCGCCACGACGAATGCCGAGGATGCTTTTACCAATGCGAATTTTGTCATCATAGGCACGCCTACTGATTACGATGCCCAAACAAATTACTTTGATACGAGCTCAGTTGAGAATGTTATTGAACAGGTCATCGCCATTAATCCTGCCGCACAAATCGTCATCAAATCGACGATCCCTGTGGGTTTTACTGCCCGCATGATAGCGAAACATAGTTTTCCAAATATTATTTTTTCGCCCGAGTTTTTACGTGAAGGTCAGGCGCTACACGACAATCTTCATCCTTCACGCATAGTCATCGGCTCTCTACACGAAGCAGGCCGCACCTTTGCGCAGTTATTAACGCACGCTGCGCTGAAGACCGATGTGCCGGTACTGTTTATGGGCCCCACAGAAGCTGAAGCAGTCAAATTATTTGCCAACACGTTTCTCGCTATGCGCGTGGCTTTTTTCAATGAGTTGGATACGTACGCTGCTAGTCATGGGCTCGATACACGCCCCATCATAGAAGGTGTCAGTCTCGATACGCGCATAGGAAATTATTACAATAATCCTTCCTTTGGTTACGGCGGATATTGCCTACCCAAAGACACCAAACAAATGCTGGCCAATTACAAAGATGTGCCACAAAATCTGATTCACGCCATTGTTGAATCCAACAGCACTCGCAAGGATTTTGTGGCTGAAAGCATCATCCGCCGTAATCCAAAAACTGTGGGCGTGTATCGGTTAGCGATGAAAGCCGGATCGGACAACTTCCGTTCTTCCAGCATTCAAGGAATCATGAAGCGCATCAAATCCAAAGGCATAGATGTGATCGTCTACGAGCCCTCGTTAAGCGATCCAGAATTTTTCCGTTCCAAAGTCACGCACGACCTGGAGGCTTTCAAACTCCAAGCAGATGTCATTATTGCCAATCGAATAACTGACGACCTGGCCGACGTGCTGGATAAGGTATATAGCCGGGATTTATTTGGCGGCGACTAAATAGTCTTAGACGCTGCTGTCGATAGCATTAATACTGCAAAAGCATGCTTCAGGCCCATTAACTGGGCTTACCTGACTCAATTCTGAAGGCTCGCGACTCCGCGAGTCTCTTTCCACGCCAAAAAGATTTCAAATAAATAAACATCAGGGTAAAGCTTGCCGACCCCGGGTCGATTAAAACAAGGGGCAATGGCGAGACCCAGAGTCCGCCTTGCCAGCGTCAGCGTTTAGGCGCTAGGTAGCAGGTAACACGCTAGCTCTCAGATAACCGAACCCGTCTGGTGGATTGAATGAGCGTTTTTTCGGATTACACCGATGCACAGGTCGCAGCCTTTGGTACGGCGCAGATTGCCGCGCTGTCGACCGCGCAAATCGCCGCTTTGGGCGCGGATCTGTCACGCCTGACCTCATTGCAAACGGCCGCATTCAGTGCAACTCAGATTCGCGCGATCGACGATCCATCGCTTTTCACATCAAAAAATATAGTTGGCCTCTCGGCAAAACAGCTCGCCAGTTTAAGTACGACGCAGCTGGCTGCGCTGGGTACCGTCCACATGGCGGTGCTGAGCGGGGATCAGCTCGCTGGTTTGACGACCGCGCAGGTCAATAAACTTAGCACCCTACAAATAGGTGCGATTAAAGATGCCAATATCGTTGGTCTGACGCCGGCACAAGTAGCCGCCATTACGTCTGACCAAATCAGCGGACTAACAACATCTCAACTGGCCAAGCTAACCGCCTCGCAAATAGCTGCCATCAGCACCTCGGCCCTGACTCAGCTGACAGCTGCAACCCAGGTCCCGGCATTAAAATCCGATCAGCTGGCTGCATTAAAACTGGCCCAGCTTGCAGCAATGACCACCGATCAGGTTGCTGCGATCGGCACCGGCGCAATTGTAGGTCTGACCAATACGCAGATAGCCGCACTAACAACCGGCTCGACCGGCCAATTAGCCGCACTCACGCCCACGCAAATCGCAAAATTGGCATCCGGCCAAATTGCCGCACTCACCGCCGCACAAGTCAGTTCCATGACTACGGATCAAGTGGCCGGTATTGAAGCGGCTGATTTACCTGCCATGTCGGCCGCCGGGGTAGGCGCCCTGTCTGCAGATCAGCTGACTGCGATGAAAGCGCTGCTGAGTAAGTTTAAAGCTGCACAAATCCCTGGCATAAAAGCTGCCGAACTAGCCAAGCTTGATTCTTCGCTGTTCGCTGAGCTCACCTCGGAGCAACTAGCCGCACTGACGCCCACACAATTAGCAAAGTTAACCTCGGATCAGCTCGCTGGCCTCAGTACTGGCGCCATCACAGGATTGACCGCCTCGCAGATAGGCCAACTAACTACCGATGCGACGGGTCAATTGCCCGGCCTGACCGCGGCACAAATCGCCAAGTTGACCGCTCCTCAGCTAGTCGGGCTAAAGGCAACTCAACTAGCCAAAATGTCAGCCGACCAAATCAAAGGTCTCGACCCCACGGTATTGGGGAAAATGAGTAATGGCCAACTCCGTTCACTCACCCTCGACCAAGTCGGAGCGCTCACCACCGCTCAGATAGCAGGCATCAGTACTTCGCAAATTAAAGCGCTTACTGGCGATCAGTTGCGGGCGTTTACAGCAGACCAACTTAAAGCGATACCACCGGCTAATTTGGCTTCACTGACTAACTCACAAATTAAAGCAATGTCTGAACTGGGCGCTGCTGAAATCAAACAGTTAAGTGGAGATGAACTCAAAACCTATCTCGATAGTCATCCGATCACCGAAATCGATACCAATTCGATCAATGGATTCACACCCGATCAATTAAAAGGGCTTTCTACTGATCAAATTGCGAAACTAAGCAATACGCAAGTAGCGGCGATTAGTACAGACAGCCTCGCTGCACTGGATGATGAATCGC
>JAULVH010000292.1:5774-6132 GCA_032111105.1 Burkholderiaceae bacterium
CACCTCAAGTACAAGCACTGAGCACCCAGCAAGTCGCCGCTCTGTCGGAAAGCGCATTGCAAGGTCTGGGCAGCAGAATTACCGGTCTCACTGCTGCAGGCTTTGCAGCACTCAGTGGCGATCAGTTAGCGCAACTATCTGATACCCAGGTAGGAAATTTGGCCGGCAAACAAATCGCTAGCTTGACTCAGGAAAAACTGGAAAAAATAGCCATCGATAAAATGGGAGCCACGCAGATTGGCGCCATGAATGCGTCGCAGATACAGAACTTATCAGCTGACGCGCTACAAAAAATTTCCGCAGCTGGCATGCAAGGCTGGACACCTGCTCAAATTAAATTACTCGATGCTACTCAGCT
>JAULVH010000293.1:0-4808 GCA_032111105.1 Burkholderiaceae bacterium
AAGATAATTTGTAAAGGTGATAAAGTTCTTATCGTGGAAAAGTGGGAAAGAAATAGAGAAGGGAAGGAGAAGGGGGAGGGGGGGAGAGGCAGGTCAAGCATGCCAGACAATTCCAGCATGTCCAGACCCGTAACCGCAGCCAACGCGATGATAGGTGTGCCTAACGCACCGTAGGCAACTGGCGCGGTGTTTGCGATCAGCGATAAACCGGAGGCTGCTAAGGGTGCAAAGCCCAAACCTATGAGCATGGCGCCGGTAACAGCGACAGGTGTACCAAATCCACCGGCACCTTCAAAAAAAGCACCAAACGAAAAAGCGATCAGAAGTAACTGTAAACGTCGATCGCTGCTGATGCTGGCAATGCTTTCACGCAGTATGGTGAACTGACCTTTGCGCTCAGTGAGCTGATACAAAAATATAACGTTGAGAATAATCCAACCGATAGGAAACAAACCATATGCAGCGCCGTACAGAGCAGCCGATACCGCAATGTCGGCAGGCATGGTGAAACCCCAGATGGCGACCACTAGCGCGGCAACCAAACCCATTAATGCGGCTATGTGTGCTTTGATGTGAAAGAAGGCCAGGGCGGCCAACATCACCACAACCGGAATGGCGGCCGCAAGTGTGGACAACCAAACGTTATTAAATGGGTCGTAGATTTGTGACCACATAAGCATATCTCCTGAATGAACTGCGGATCAGGCTGCATCGCCGTGTAGCGGTCGATGTAGCCCTTGTTGTTATATAACCTGCCATCATAGTAAACGCCAGAAACCTTGTCCACGTTCGATGACCTATGAAGATAGCGAAATTTTCACCAGTGCGTGAAAATTCTTCCGCAGGATTTCTACTAAAACGCTGATCAAATAAAAACGTAAGGTTTTTTGATTGACTAGGCTAAGCTAACCCGATGATTTCTATGGCTATTAGGCTATCGACGGGCTAAAAAAATCTTCTGGCCGGCCTAGCGCTGCGCCGTTTTTACTGCCCCAAACACGGACGGGTAGCCCGAAGGAAGGCATCGGTAATATTGCGGTGAGCCGCTTACACTTCCGCCTAGCTCTGCTGCAGCGCGCCATGGCCAACGCGGGTCGGCAATCATCGCTCGTGCAAGTGCGACCATATCGGCCTGGCCATGTTCAAGAATGGCTTCTGCTTGCTTGGGTTCGGTGATGAGTCCGACAGTGATGATGGGAATCTTGACCTCGGCTTTAATTTTTTCTGCAAACGGAACTTGATAGCCAGGGGTAAGTGTAATTTTTTGTAGCGGTGATACGCCGCCGGACGAAATGTCGAGGAAATCGGCACCCATGGATTCCAGGCGTTTAGATAAAACAATGCTTTGCTCCAGATCCCAGCCACCCTCAACCCAGTCGGTAGCAGACAATCTGGCACCCACAGCAATGTTGGGTCCGGCTGCTTCACGAACTATTTTGAATGCTTCTAAAACAAAGCGCATGCGGTTTTCAAATGATCCGCCGTATTCATCGGTGCGTGTATTGGAGATAGGTGATAAAAATTCATGCAGCAGATAACCATGGGCAGCATGCAATTCAATTACATCTAAACCAAGTTCACGCGCACGACGTGTGCTTGCTGCAAAGCTGTGCAGCAAATCAGTAATCTGTTCTTTGCTTAATTCAGCAGGGACTAATTCACCTGGCTTGTGAGCTAGCGCAGAGGGTGCATAGGTAGCCCATCCGCCTTCACTCGGGGTCATGAGCTCGCCGCCTTCCCAAGGTCTGCGACTGGACGCTTTTCTGCCGGCATGCCCTAACTGAATGGCTAGTTTGATGGGCGATACAGCGCGCAAATAATCAATTAATTTTTTTAACGCCGCAAAATTTTGGTCGTTATATAAACCCACGCAACCGGGAGTAATTCGGCCTTCTGAATTGATGGAGGTTGCTTCAATAAACAACAAGCCTGCACCTGACAATGACAACGAACCCAAATGTGCGTGATGCCATTCATTGACATTTCCATCGACAGCCGAGTACTGGCACATAGGAGAAATGACTATACGATTAGGTATATTCACGGGACCCAATTTTATGGGTGTAAACAGTAACGGGGTAGTCATGGGTGTATGCCTTTAATAATGCAAATTACAAGTACGTAATTGAACTCGTTATTTTTTAGTGACTGATGTGGGAATGATAGTAACTGCAGGCTCGGATGCGGCTGCAGATGCTTGCGGGAGTAGATGGCCTAGCTTGTTTGCTTTGGTTGCAAGATAGTGTGAATTAAAACGTGTGCTGCCAGCGACGTGCTCGACTCGCTCAATGTGTATTCCGATTTCCTCCAGCGCAGTAATTTTGCGTGGGTTGTTGGTCATCAGACGCAATGACTGAACATTAAAGTAATTGAATATGGGGCCGCACAGCGCGTAGTTGCGCAGATCATCTGCAAATCCCAACTGGTGATTGGCTTCTACGGTATCAGCACCTAATTCCTGTAAGCCGTATGCACGGATTTTGTTGACTAAGCCTATGCCTCGGCCCTCTTGTCGAAGATACAGCAATATGCCCCGACCTTCTTTGGCTATTTGTTTCAGAGCAGACTCGAGCTGAGTACCGCAATCGCAACGCAGGCTAAACAACGTGTCTCCGGTCAGGCATTCCGAATGGAGACGGGCCAGTACGGGCTCGCCGTCACTGATGGTGCCTAGCGTTAGGGCAAGATGTTCTTTGCCGGTGGATTTTTCGACAAAAGCATGCAGCTCAAATGTCGCCCACGGAGTAGGCAAGGCGCAATGTGCAACGTGCTCTAAAGTGGTGGGAGTCTCGGTGGTGCTTGTTTGGTGATACATACGTTGTTTCGGCTTTCTGGCATCAACAAAAACGCGGACTCGCAACGGCGAGCAACGCATTTGATGGGATTAGCCAGAATTATGCCGCAAATCATGCCGCCATCCTTTACTACGAGCTTCCGGTGCCTGTGTGCCAGCCCGGCGGCTCATAACCATACGTAGCAGTTTCCTGACAAGCTTCCAGCGTTGGAGGCTGGGGTTTTGAGTCGTATGCGCTTGAATGCCGCATAACGTAGCCTGTGTTGTAAGCATTAGTTAACGTAAATTGACAACGCGTAACGGCCTCGATTTTGAAGCGCAACTGAAACATCGTCACACGGATATTGCTACCTTCAGTCGATCGCCCCGAGAGCTTGAAAAGTAAATGGATATCTTCGGTTGGTATGAGCGTTCCGAAATGATTAAGAAATAATTCGGCTACCGCTACTTCGGAGGCGGTCAACAGAGCCGTATCCCCTGCATAGCAAAGCATGCGTGAATCGGGCAGTAAGGTTAATACCCCATAACCGAGTTCAGAGCGCAGACGCTGATTACGTTTTAGGCTGGAAAAAATACGCCGCACGAGATCCTCTAACGATACGGGTTCGATGAGCCAGTCAAAAACAATTTCTGGCATATCGAGCAATTCCGAAGCGAGTAATTCTCGTCCTAGCACCATGACTACAGGCGTTATTTCTTGCGGTAGCCCGTGTGTAGTTCTCACATGGAGCGACTCGCGACGTTCTACCATACGAATATTTTCTATGGTGGCGATATCTTGCGCTTCCATGATTACGATAGAAAGTTCGCCAGTAGGATTTTCTACATAATCCGAATTAAACGGGGGCGGTAAAGCGACGAGATGCCAGGTAATGAGCTTGCCCTCTGCACTCGCGCGCGGAAAGGGCGATTTGTTTGAGGCTAATGCTTTTGTAATTCGTTGGTACAGCGTGTGTCCCATGATTTTTAAAACGATCTTCATTGATTCTCCCTCGGTGTTCCGTGTTGTCAAGTAGTGGCAAGACTAGCTTCTTGCCAATCCCTGATGTTTTCCCACAGATTAAACTCGAGTAGTTTCGCTCTTTCTGGCGAGGCATACAGCCGGATTTCAATATCTGAATTCCATTGTTCGCTACCTGCATTGATGAGCCTTCCGTCACGTATGTCATCGCGAACACAGCGTTCAGGTAGCCAGGCAATTCCGGAACCATTTAGCGCTAGCGCACGTAGCACTCTGGAATTAGCGCTTTGCGCAACGATGGTGAAATGAGGTGTACGTGGACCGAAGCGCACTATGCCGTTGACTATGCGACCAAAAAAAGTTTCGGGCGGGTAGAGTACGAAAGGTACGATACTGGGGTCGACCATCGCCAAAGAGAACTGAGGTTCTCCTTCAGGGTTGGGCGCACATACGGGTATGAGTCGGTCATGTGCGAGAACAATGGAAGCACAGGCTTTTTCATCGACCGTCATAGGAGCAATGGAGCTGTAGTACACCATCAGCAAATCACATCGCCCATTCGACAAAGCCACCATGCCGTCGTAGGTTTCGCCAGCGGTGATGTCTAATTTCAGGCCTGTGATACGGCGATTCAGGTGCTGTATCCAATCGGGCAAAAAATGATCGACCAACGAGTGCGATATGAACAATTTGACGCCTGAGAAAGCGCGAGTTTTGTGTCCCAGTGCAATGCGCGTGTCTTGAAGTTGCCTAACCATTTCTCTGGCAGCATCTCGAAACAGATGGCCTGCAACCGTCAGCCTCGGAGGTACGGTATCCCTGTCGATCAGGGGTATTCCTATCCAGTCTTCCAAAGAGCGTATGCGCCGGCTAAACGCTGATTGGGTAACGTTTCGGCTTTGAGCCGCACGAGTAAAGCTGGATAAATCGGAAAGTACCAGGAAGTCCTCCAGCCACTCGATATCCATATTGCCTCCGGCGAACTGTGATCGTGGTTTGTTACTTTCACCTTGTTTTCCAGGGCGACAGTCACAACTAATTTTTTATTAATTA
>JAULVH010000294.1:0-3461 GCA_032111105.1 Burkholderiaceae bacterium
ATCTCGCTAGCAGAGGGGTCTTTATCAGAAACTGACTTGTCGGCATGGTTTGGGCACTGCGCAAAACCAATCCAACAAAAGCTTTAATAGTCGATGAATTGTCCAGCCTCTAGATACTCGGCTACTGTCCAGAAAAAATTCACACAAGCTAACTCTGCTGCACAGTTGATCGCATCCATGCGTCAAGGTTTTATAAGCCATTGACGTTCCGGCGCGCCGCGCCATCAAGACCTGCGTTAGCGGCTCGGATGAATAATTCGCCGGTACATGTGCAGACTGCAAAAACATTGATTTACCCACCACTTTTGACCTAGATAACGTGGAAACGTAAATCAACAATCATCCCCCTGTCGTGAAACTAAACATCAGATTACCCACACCAGTAAGAATAGCCACGCACCCAATTGTTCGGACTACTACATCGGAGTAACGCATATTGAAGTACCTGACTGCGCCAATACGAAATGACTCAATGAAGAATTAAGTGATGTGCTTTTTATTGGGATCGCATAATTGCCAAAAAAATCGTCAGCAAATATTAAATTATTAACAACACAATGCGCGCTGACGCGCCAATTAGTCAAGCGTTAATAATCACCAAATGTTGATTATCTTTTAGCCGAGCCCCGATGCCCGTAAATTTACAAGAGTTATATGCTAGATTGATCACTAAGGGACCTACTTTAAGAAATAAGAAAAAATAATCATCAACTGGAACGCGACGAGCAGATCCTTTATTCGAGGTAGCGGCAGAAGGTTGAAATCGCCCGTGCAGTAAATCATGCTTCAAAAACACAAAAAAGATTCCTTACAGTGTGAGGGGGCCAGCATGTATTCAATTATGCGATTCATTCTCAGTATCGCGCTACTAGCGTTTACCTGCGTATTCGCACCATGCCAAGCAAAAATTTTAGTAACGCCAGAAACATCAATGGTGTTTACTGATAAAGAAATATTGGTGTTTGAGGATCCGACCCAACAAGCCACCGTACACGATGTTTACAAACAACAAGATAAATTTGTTAAACCTGAGCAGATAAAATCTCTCAAGTCAAACGTCAGTTATTGGGTCTTACAAAAAATCGAGAGCAAGCTCGATCATGATCGAGTCATACAAGTCGATGCTTCGGGGTGGCGAAGGCTAACCCCACACCTCATCGATTCAGAGGGGCAAATTAGAACGCTGAAATCGGTGGGCTTTTTAGGCCACTACAATCCTTTTTTGGACAATAGCCCACTAAAAACACCCATAGCAAAATTTGAAAGTGGGTTTCCAAAATTTCTGCTGAAGCGTGGTACTGAAGTCACTTTGCTGATGCAATTGAATTCGCATCCATTTTTTAATGCGAAATCTTTTTCAGTAAGTCTGATTGATGACACAACATTTTCCGAATTCAGAAGATTCAGCCTTTATATCGAAGGGGCACTCTTCGGCACATTGTTTGCGCTTACAGTTTTTGCGCTGTTTAATGCTTACCAGACACGCGATAAAGTTAATTCTTACTACGCGCTCTGGATTTCGGTTGCGTTTCTAGCAATTTTCGGCGGCTGGATTTACGATGGTTATCGATTATTTGAATTTTTTGATTTGGAGCAGCAACCACTCGCTGGCCGTGAGGGCTTCGCCTTTATCGCCTTCGCCACATTTACTTACGCGCAATCGATTTGCTACACCTTGTTTGCCAGACAGTACCTTGGCATTAAGCAGTATTTCCCAAAGATCTACTTACTGACGAATATCTGGATTGTCTATGTAGTGCTTTACTGTGTAATGATGTTGAGCGGCGGCTTCTATGTGCTCGAACAGTATATAGATCTTCAAAAATATTTCGCTCTTCCATACACCGCATTTGTTGCCTTGCTTTTACTCACGTTCTTTGTCTGCAGCTATCTACGCTACCGTGATGGCTTCGTTTTTTCTATCTATTTTACTTATGCCATCGTTCCTTACTTGATTTTCCGGGTAAGTTTCATATTTGGGACCTATGGTTTCCCTACAATTTTTCAATACTTACCGGACCAAGGCTTAGGCTACTTTTTAAAAAATCCTTGGACCAATTTGGCAGTTGGTATTTGCATGGAAGCACTGATCATGGCGCTTGCAGTGATCAGTCGGGTACGCTGGCTTCAACTGGAGCTTACTCGTTCGAGCAAACAACAAGCCGCGCTAGTTGAGCAGCAAAATGCTCTCCTAGAAACCAGAGTGGAAGAGAGAACGCAGGAATTACGACAAAAACAAGAAGTTGTAGAAAGCTCGATGAATTATGCGAGCCGCTTGCAGCGAGGTCAGTTGCCCCGAACGATTCGGCTCGAGGATAGGTTTCGGTCATTTGCAACGATATGGGAGCCAAGGGATACGATCGGTGGTGATTTGTACTGGATTTCTTCATCCCAGCACGAAGGACCGTTTGTACTCGCAGTAGCAGACTGTACCGGTCATGGTGTTCCAGGTGCGATGCTATCGCTGCTAGTGAGTAATTCGCTCGAACGTATCTTCGCTAAATCTACAGCAGACGAGCCAACCAAAGCACTCACATCACTTGATTATTTTATAAGGTCGGGCTTGAACCAGGATCTAAATGATTCCGAAAGTAATGATGGTTGTGATGCTGCGATGGTTAGGATTCATCAGGAAAAAAATATTTTAGAGTATGCGGGCGCAAAAATTGATTTGTTTCATGTAGATAACCGCGGGGATCTACATCGCTATAAGTCAAATCGAATTAGTCTTGGCTACAAAGATCAAGATGCCACTAAAATTTTGCCGACCAAAGAAATCCGTTATGAGCATGGTGATTTGTTTATGATCGTAACAGACGGGTTGACGGACCAAATCGGCGGCAATGATCATGCACGTCCGGTATCATTTGGTTATAGGCGACTTTCAGAGCTTATGTTGGCGCACAGAGAAAAAGACTGCCAAGAAATTGCGGATGCCATACGTTCAAGTTTTCTGGCTTGGCAGGGCTCTCAATCTCGGAGAGATGATGTCACGGTCGTTCTATTCAAGCCTTGAGAAAAAATTGAGATAAGTTGGCTTGTTCAACGTTCCCCGACGTGGCCGAGCGTGAATACCAACTCTGATAAAGGCGTATTTCATCTTTCAGGATACTCGTATTTACGCCACATTCGCAGGACTGAAAGACGGCTGGAGCATGATGCTTTTGCATAACTTTCTGGAGTTTTGGATTGCCTTGCAATACCAAATTTAGAGCGTGAAAGTGATGACTGTTACATCATCACGCCGAACTTGCTTACCCTGCCAATCTTGGAAACGCGCTTGAAGCGATCTCAGCGCTTCAGCTGCGCTATGTCCGGCTAATTCACCAACCCAAGATGCAAGCCGACGATGACCGAGTGACACCGGACGCTCACCCTGGCCACCCGGTTGATCGGTAAACCCATCAGTGACCGCCACAAAAAGATCACCTGCAGAAAAGGTAATGATCTGCGTTTGGGGC
>JAULVH010000295.1:0-3210 GCA_032111105.1 Burkholderiaceae bacterium
GGCGAGGGCAGTTGAGATGGAATACGGATGTTAACCACGCCGCTATCCTGAGCAGCGGGACTAAGATGTACTTCAGTAGTTGAACGCTCAGAGAATTTTCCTTTAGCGATCAAGAAGCTCCACTGACGATTTTTTTTCGTCCAGGAGATAAGCTCATTGCCGGTTAAGCGAGCCCACGCCGGCAGATCTTCTTCTACTGAAATTTCGGAAGATCGTATTTCAAGCAACCCACCTCTGGGCAGCGGATCAATGTGCTTACGTATAAGCAGCAACAACCCATTGCCGCAATCTAAATCCCCGCCATCAAAACTACTGTCAGGTGAGTGTAGGTGTGTTTCGGAGGCTTGCATGCCTGGTGAGCTCATCAATAAATCAATAGCTAAGGCTAGCGCAAGAATCGGACATGAATTCAACCAGCTTGGCACCACCGACTATCAATGTGCCTTCGACCAGATTGTTTTCGTCCAGTTTGCGTTTTTTAAAGCACGGTGAACAAACAAAAATTTTACCGCCGGCTTCAAGAAAGCTGTTCATCAAATCTTTGAGAGGTGCAAAACCTTCTTCATGAATACTTTCAGCTACACCTTTTTGCGAGAGGCGCACAGCTTCAATCGATAAAAATACCAAGGTATCTTTGTCTGATGCGACAGCCGCATTGGCTACTACAAAGGCGACCGTTGCGCGATCCGTATTGTCAGTGCTGCAGGTGAGGTTGATACAAAATTTGCCAGCCATAGTGTGCCCCTATTAATAAGTAAAAAATTCAAACGGTTGATTTAATAATGTGTACTACTTTGCCAGAGGGATTCACTCGGTATAGTATTTAAAAACAACGATCTACCAACTGCGTTACGCATCGCTCAACAATAGACAAGCGACAGTTTACTTCTCTCTGGCACGTAACCAAAAATTTTTGTTGGTTTGGTCAACAGCCAGGAGTTCGTCGCGGGTCATAGCACAGAATGCCTGCAAATCAATCGCTGCGGCTGTATCCAATGCAGTTAGCTTGAGCACCTTGCCAGGATGTGCACGTAGACGCTTACGCACACCTAACACGAGCTCTCCACAGCCCAGATCGCCTGCATTCCATTCGTGGTGATGTTCCATCATTCGTTTATAAAAAAATTCGTTTTCACGTGATTTTGCAGACGGGTAGTGAACCAGCGCTGTTCTTTATAGCGGCCTTTGTTACCTAAATCAGAACAACCTTCATTCGTGAATCTATCAATTGAAATGTCTATCAAAGCTTGAGGCGGCGCAAAGCAGCTTTGTGCCGGGCTAGTATTCTAACCCTGCGATCTACCTGATTGGTACCTGGCCCTCTTGTTTAGGCAATGGTGAGGCACTGAGATGACGGTTCACATCGCGTAGCCCTGGGTTCTAGCGAATCCGGGGCTATTTTTTTAAGTTAGACTAAAGCCGTATTGATTACGGACCAGGTCTTTTATGACTTCTAAAATTTTTTCTTCAGCGAACTTGAATGCACTTACTGAGGCAGCGCATCGCTCTCCCAGGCGGCGTCAAAGTCTAACGCTACACCTAACCCATGATGAAGCTTGCCAGAGGTTGTTCAATGCTATCGATGTAGATAGCTATGTTCGTCCTCATCGCCACCAACTCGATCCTAAACTCGAGACCTTGATTGCCATTCGAGGGCGGTTTGTCTTAGTGACGTTTACTGAAGAGGGTGAAGTTGAGGAGGTTGTTCATTTTCATACGGAAAAATATGAAAATAACCTTAACTCCGCTGT
This sequence comes from Burkholderiaceae bacterium, assembly GCA_032111105.1. Classification (GTDB taxonomy): domain Bacteria; phylum Pseudomonadota; class Gammaproteobacteria; order Burkholderiales; family Burkholderiaceae_D; genus Pernthalerella. Next base: position 1,752 of record JAULVH010000295.1, read on the forward strand.
AGGCATTGAGATCCCGGAAGGAACATGGCACACCATCATTGCTACCGAAGCACAATCGATACTGCTGGAGATTAAAGCAGGACCGTTTAATGTTGAGCTCTCAAAAGAGTTCGCGCCCTGGGCTCCAGCGGAAGAAGCTCCAGAAGGGCAGGCCTATCTTCTGGCATTAAAAAAACGAATTGGTCTTTGTTGAAAAACAGCCACCGCAGGTAGATAAGCGTGACGGTAGTTACGTTGTGATTTTATCGAGAGATAAAGTTGGGTGCTTCCACAACGTTACGTGCGCTGGTTTTCAATGGCATTATCAGCCCCATCAACTTAGCTCCGTGAGCAACAGATAAATCGCCATAGGTAATGTCACCATGTATCACGGCTGATTTGCGAAAGACGGCGCGCTCTGTAGCCAAAACATTGCCTTCTATCTTGCCCTCGACAGTCACCTGATAAACACTGATATCGCCACAAATTTCACCCTTAAGTCCAACATACAGCTGAACCTTTTTTTCGGGCGGAGATTCGATATTGCCAAAGATTTTTCCGTCGATGCGAGTGCTACCAGTGAGCACTAATCGCCCGTGTATCTCAGAGCTTTCGCCGATCAGGGTGTCGAATTTTTCTGAGTTGGCGAGAAGATTATTCTTATTTTTAAATGAAAACATCCGCCACCCCTAATTAATTTCATAGTCACACGACGACGTGCTTGCTTGAAGTGCGCATTGCCATTCTAAAAACAAATCATGCAGATAGACTATCTGACCATGTTGTTGCCTAGCGAACATAACTTATCAGAACGTATCATAGTTTGTGTCGCCGGTGCCTTCGTTATACGTAAATACAGTCGGTTACCTTGGAATGCGTTAGTGATTTTTTGTAATTAATGCCACAAATGAGGTTAATACCTCAAGAAGTTAACGAGATACTCATTTGGTGTGAATTTTAGGGCGACCCAGCGCAGCTGTAACGTACCGGGTCAATTGCAACGGAGGGTGTGCCTTGGTCCGTTGCCAGAGCAATGTCTTGGGTTTATGTAATCAGCGCGTTCTTGATTATTTTTTGCAAAGTAATTTATAAAAGTCTTCTTCCGGTGAGTTGCGCTGTACACCTTGCCACTTACCTCCCGACTCACTGGAAATGAAAGGTTTTCCCTCGCCGTTGGGGCGGCTATAACTGTAAGACATCAGTTCGCGCGTGCTTTTGTCGCTGCAGTTTGCCTGCATTAAATACTTTACTGACTGGACTTCCTGGGCACGGCTTTTATCTGGGGTGCCATAATTAATTAATATCCAGATAGTGCGCATATCATTTTTGATGATGGTCGCTGTATCGTAATAAAAAATGTCACCAAGCTCATTTTCAGATAACTTGACCCAAGCTGCTCTAGCATCGCCTGAAAAGCATACAAGTAGTAGCGAACAAAACCGAGTAACGATCACGAAGGAAAAGCACATTTTTTTCATAC
>JAULVH010000295.1:3220-7024 GCA_032111105.1 Burkholderiaceae bacterium
AGCGATGGGCATTAATGGTCAATGAAAATTAGCGTCATTAGAACAAACTAGCCGGGGTGAACCTCACGCCGAACGATATCCAGCGATTATCCCTGTTATTACCTGTCGCGCGCCCGTAGGTAGTATCGATCTGAAGTAAATGTGGAATCAGGGAGAATCTGCCTCCTGCTTGCCAATACGAATTTGGATTACTTTCTCCAAACGCTTCAACCAACCAGGTCACTCTCTCATTAACATTCCATTCCGTACCCACGCCCCAGGTGGCCAGATTTTTTTCAGTCGTGCGCTCCCTTAGCCATCCGGCATTTAGATGCACTACCAGTTGGTCGTCAGCGAATGATGCGGAGTAGGGGAAATAGACATAATTATTACCAAATAAATTAGGCCCTGGACTAATTGCAGGATGACGGACCGTTCCGGCAGCTGCGCCATATCCGTAGCTGTTTGTCTCCAGTTTACGAAAAAGAGTCTTAACTTGAAAAATATAATCATCTGCTGGTTCTCGTCCAGCGGCATCATAGTAGGCACGACCTTGACCCAGTGTGAGCTCGAAGTTTCCGGTCGGATTGCACGCTGGTAGCGCCCAGACTTCAGAACTGGCGCGGTAAACGCGTACCCAACTTTCAAGCTGACAGCTACCCGCCGTGGTTAGGCGTGCATCGTCTGTCACAAAAGGACGGGCGGCCCAGCTAGTCGTCGTAACAGCAAGCAAAAAAACACTGGTGAGAAAATTTTTTATTCGCATGGCGAAATAGTAACTACTAGTTATTGCCAGCGGATGACAGGTGGCGATCGCGTTCGGCGTAAGTTAATATTTTTGCATCGATTGTGCGGGAATTAAAGCAGCTTAATCGCCATGTTAAGCCCTTTTGCATGGGCATAGAAAGTGCGGAGTGACTTTAGGACAGTCAGGCATAAGCCTTAACTATGTGCATATTTGACGTGGAGCTTAATGCAAATAGGTATTGAGTAGGCCTGATTGGTAGAGGAATTTATAAGTCGCCCCGGAAATCTTAGATACTTTCCAACCTCTAGAAATACTGCTCTTAATATTCTACCGGTGACATCCCAGCACTCACGCTGTGACGTCGTTTGGGGTTGTAAAACATTTCGATGTAATCAAAGACATCTTGTTTCGCAAGGTTCCGTGCAAGGTAAATCTTGCGTCGAACACGCTCACGTTTTAATAATTAAAAAAGCTTTGATCTAAGGCGTTGCCATGACAATTGCCAAGTCGACTCATACTCAGCTGCAGATTGTGCACTTTTAAAAACGCCTGCCAGTCATAACTACTGAATTGACTGCCTTGGTCTGAATGAACGAAAACAGTCGATTGTGGCTGAGGAAGCCATAACCCATTAATAATGCGTTAATCGCTAACGCACTATACATTTGTTTGACTGACTCAATTCGAAAATCTTGTATATGTCGCTTCGCACTAATGACACCCCCTTTAGGCCTAAATTCATAGGTTTAGAAGCGTCTAGTAAATCCGGGGCGGTTCATACTTCACTGATTTTTCAAAGCCAGCATGATAAAAAAATTTTAGCTTGAGTGCATTTTATGCAGCTCGAAAAAGACGAATTTTTCCCTCACTCATTCTCGTTTTGTCAGCCTGCTACATCTTCGGTTGGTTTGCATTACTTGCTGACGAATACAAAATGTTGAGTAAGTACATTGCAGCCAGCGTAATTTTTATTCCGAATTTTATTTTTTGGAGTGAAAGCGGATACTTCGACTATGTGGCTGCTGTAAAACTGCTATTACATCTTTGGAGTCTAGGCATTGAAGAGCAGTTTTTCTTGTGTGGCCTTTGCTTGCCTGGCTTTGCTTTAAATATAAAAATTAGTCTGGTGAAAGTGGGTGGAGGAATTTTTATTGCTTCGCTGCTCATCAACCTGCTGATGTGCGTGAGCAGTTGGGTATTGTTTGATGGAGATCCTGAAAGCAGACTTTTTCTCCTCCTTCGTGTGGAATGATTCAGAGGCCAAGTTTACTTAAGGTGTCTCCATCAATATGGACCTGGCGAATCTTGGTGCCTAGAACTCCTATTATCAATTTCACGATCCCATCACCTTTCGTTTGTAGCGGCGCAGAGTGTCAACCTTGGTGACGCAGGTCATGCCGCAGCTCGCGCCACTTTTTCTTGCTGCATCCGCTTGTTTGGCTGTAACGAGCGCGCCGTTCTCATCGAGTGTGATAAATGTATTGAGTTCGGCAAATGTCTTGGCTCAGCTTAACGCTGCGGTGACCATTGCCTCACTCGTGACTTTGCCATCGCAAAAATCGGCGGCAGCTTTCGCTGCTGTCAGGTTATCAAAACCGATAGCCGATTGGTCAGCATAAACAGATGGTGCAACCAAGAGCGTCGCTGCGATGAGACTGGACGCAGCTCTTGAGAAGCTTTTCTTGTGCATGATGTTCTCCTGAGTTTTTGTCGAGCCAACTGTGACCCATGGAGAATTCTGTTGGGAGTGCGGGCGGATGTCTGTCCTCATTGTTGGGGACATGGCGATCATGTATGACCTCCCATCGGTATCCATCGCCAAACGCGGGGAATGGGGTAAAACCCGGCAATCCTGAATACCGCCAATTGTTGACATTGCCATGGCAAGTCATCATGCTGATCATCATGATCGATATGACTTAGTTGCTCCGCCCTTAACCCTTTCCTTCCTTCTTGGAGGCAAGCTCATGATCCGCCAAACCAACGCTGTTGCATTCCGACAAAATCTGGGCGAAATGCTCAATCAGGTTCAGTACCGTCGTGACTCAGTAATCATTAACAAAGACGGAAAACCCGTGGCCGCCTTGGTCGACGCCCGGCTTTTCGAGCGTATTCGCCGGATGCAAGCGCGCTTTGAATTATTGTGTGAGCGCTTGGAGTCAGGATTTGCGGCAATCGATGAGGCTGAAGGTATGGCAGAGATTGATAAGGCGGTGGAGCAAGACCGAACGCAGCAGAAGAAGAAATCCAATTCGCGCTGATTAACTATTCTGGCTTATCCAATTGCGCATTGTTCTTGATACGAATGTGCTGCTGTCCGGCTTAGCCTATCCGAGGAGCTTACCCGGGCGCATTTTGACGCAGTGGCACCACGGTTCGATTGATGTGGTGTTGTCGAACTTTATTCTGGATGAATTGCGCAGAGTTTTACCGCGACTTTCAAACCGCCATGGGCTCACACCAGAAGAAATAGATGATCTTGTAGATATATTAGCGCTACAAGCCGAGGTGGTCGAACCTGCAGCAGTTTTGAACGATGAATGCCGCGATGTTGATGATTTGCCGATCTTGGGAACACTCATCGCTGCTCTTGAGCGCGAACAAGCAGAATGTTTGGTCACGGGCTACAAGGATTTACTCGAACTATCTGAGCGATACCCAATCATGAGCGTAGCGCAATTTTGCGAGCGCTACGGAATATAGCAAAGCTAGGCTATAGCCCTCAGATCAATCAAGTTAAAAAATCAGCACCTAAAGCCAAGGGCGGTAAAGTTTTACGTAGTCTTTTTGAGCAAGAAGAGAAAATTCAAAAACGATGTTTTTGAATCTATTCATAAATCTGCCACTGCATTGCGCGTAGTAGGAGCGATTGATAAGGCAACAATAAAAGAGTTCGACGAGTCTTGCATAGACAAGACTCCTAAGCTCAAACTAGAACAAATTACGCAAATCAGTGAGCAAACAAAAGACAGTCGATAATTTTTTAGTGAAGTGCACACAAACAAAAAGCCCCACCTTGTGAGTGGGGCTTTTTGTTTGTATTGGTAGGTCGTGCAAGATTCAAACTTGCGACCAAC
>JAULVH010000296.1:0-537 GCA_032111105.1 Burkholderiaceae bacterium
ACTGTCGGTGTGCGATAGTGACAGAGCCGTAGTGTTGCCGGCGATTAGGTTCAGGCTGAAGCTGTCTTTCGAACCCAGGATCGCCGTACTTCAGAAAGACTGCCCGCAGCTTATCTGACCAATGAAGCCTGGCTTACAGATTATCGGTTCTATGTCGATGAACGCGTCATAGTTCCGCGCTCGTACATTGCCGAACTCATACCTGAACATTTTCAACCCTGGATAGGTGATGCATGGAATGTGCATCACGTACTGGAGTTATGTACTGGCTCCGGATGCTTAGCCATCATGCTGGCTGATGCCTTTCCCAATGCTCAGGTCGATGCAGTTGATTTATCAAGCGACGCGCTAGCGGTTGCTAAACGCAATGTTGAAGATTATCAGTTAGAAAAGCGTATTCATCTCATTGAATCTGATCTGTACGAAAAACTACCACCGCAAAAATATGATTTGATTGTATCGAACCCACCCTATGTGAACAGCAAAGCGATGGCATCGCTGCCAGCTGAGTATCGTCATGAACCTCACATGGCATTA
>JAULVH010000296.1:547-4004 GCA_032111105.1 Burkholderiaceae bacterium
GATGGTATGGATTTAGTGCGACGCATCGTAAAAGAAGCTAAACAGAGACTCACGGCGAATGGGATGTTAATTGTAGAAATCGGCAATGAATTTGCCCATGCCGAAACGGCTTTTCATGATCTGGGCTTGACTTGGTTATCCACTAGCGCGGGCGATGCCTCCGTCTTCTTACTCACAGCTGACCAGCTGTGATCTTTATTCACCCTCTCACCGCGGCGCTTAGTCTGCTTAGTATCACATGATTCGTCTTCAGCAATTGTCACTCATGCGTGGCACCAAGTCTCTGTTTGAGGCGGTCGATCTCACGCTTAATCCTGGCGAAAAAATTGGCCTTATCGGCGCCAATGGTTCAGGTAAATCAACCTTGTTTGCCATGCTGCGGGATGAGCTCCATCCCGATCTGGGAAGTATTGATTTTCCGCGTAGCTGGCGTGTATCTCACGTTGCTCAAGAAACACCCGCACTCGATCGCCCTGCCATCGAGTATGCGATTGATGGCGATGTGACATTGCGTGAGCTCGAACACGAACTTGAGCTACTCGAGCAACAAGGCGATGCAGCCGACGGTAATCACATCGGTGAGTTGCACAGTAAATTAGCCGATGCTGATGCGTACACCATACGCTCACGCGCTGAACAATTACTCAATGGATTAGGTTTTTCATTAGCGCAAATGGACATGCCCGTTGCGAGTTTTTCGGGTGGCTGGCGCATGCGATTAAATCTGGCGCAGGCGCTCATTTGTCCGTCTGATCTTTTACTGCTGGATGAACCGACCAATCACCTCGACTTGGATGCCATACTTTGGATGGAAGAATGGTTGAAGCGTTATGCGGGTACCCTGTTAATTATTTCTCACGATCGCGATTTTTTAGATGGCGTCTCGAATGTCACTGTTCACGTAGATGATAAAAAATTAAAACGATATAGCGGTAATTACAGTGCGTTTGAGCGTCAGCGTGCAGCGCATCTTGAATTAATGGAAGCCGCCATAGATAAGCAGCAGCGCAAGCGAGCTCACTTAACCTCGTTCATTGAACGATTCAAAGCCAAAGCATCGAAAGCTAAGCAGGCACAAAGCCGTGTAAAAGCCTTGGCACGCATGGAAGAGCTAGCACCTTTACGGGCTGCCGCTGAATTTTCTTTTGAGTTTCGCGAGCCTGAACGTGCGCCTAATCCCTTACTGGTGCTAGAAGATGTGAATGCAGGTTATCGGAACAGTAATGGCGAAGAAAAATGCATAGTCTCCGCCATCAATTTTTCCTTAACCCCCGGCCAACGGATAGGATTGTTGGGCGTGAATGGCGCAGGTAAATCGACCTTCATTAAAACGATCGCGGGTGATATAGAGCCACTGCATGGCGTAGCGCGGTTTGGTAAAGGACTCGTCATTGGTTACTTTGCGCAGCACCAATTAGAAATGCTCAGACCTGATGATTCACCGTTGATGCATCTGTCGCGCATAGCGCCGGATGCACGTGAACAAGAATTACGTAGTTTTTTAGGCCGCTTCAATTTCCCCGGCGAGATGGTCAGAAGCCCGATTGCCCCTTTTTCTGGCGGTGAAAAAGCACGACTCGCCTTGGCTTTGATAGTCTGGCAAAGACCTAATTTATTACTACTCGATGAGCCAACCAACCATTTGGATTTGGAAACTCGCGAAGCATTAACAGATGCACTCGCACAATTCGAGGGAACCATGCTGCTGGTCTCGCATGATCGACATTTGTTACGCGCCACATCGGATGAATTTATTATCGTGGCCGATGGCGCGATGACGCCTTTTGACGGCGATTTGGATGATTACCGCGACTGGATGCTTAAGACCAAGTTAGCTGCCCAGAATGCCGCTCGTCAAGCGCCCGCACCCGTGGTTATCGAGACCACAAAAATCGAACGCAGTGAGCAAAAAAAAATGGGGGCGCAAGAAAGACAGCGCTTAGCTAATTTAAAAAAACCTATAGCCGTAAAAATAAATAAGCTTGAAAATGAAATCAGCGTTCTTACTAAAAAGCAAGAAGCGATAGAAAGCTCTTTGACAGACGAGACCATCTACGATGCAACGCGCAAAGACGAATTAAAAAAATTACTTGAATCACAGGTTAGTAATAAACATCAATTAGAAAAAATAGAGGCTGAATGGCTGAAATTGACTGAAGAATTGGACCAACTGCAGACTGAATAAAAAAATTAGTTTTGTATGGAACAGAACAAAGCTGAGCGGTACTCAGCCTGGGCTTTACATCCTTCACAGGCCCTAACTCTCAGCTTTGTTTATTCATGAATCCACAATTTTCACCTTCGGCATTCCAACTCTACCGTCGTATACATCCCATCAATGAAAACAGTGACAACAATGGCACTCAGCTAGAAGCTATCACTGAGGACCTAAAAAACGCTGTCAAGTATGCCAATACCAACGAAATGGCTATGCTTGTCGATAGGGCTATTAGCAGAGGCGCTAACCTAAATTACTTCGATTGCTATGAAAACCATTTAATGGTCTTAGCTGTCCGCAACAATCAGCCTCATGCGATTTCTATCCTACTGGCGCGCGGCATTTTTATCCCCGATGCTCCAGTAAGCGGCATCGATATGTTGATGGAAGCCGCTGCCGCAGGGCATCAGGAGCTCATCGATCCTTTGATAGACATAGCAGGCATGTGTATTTTTGCAGTTGATTCCTACGGTAAAACGGCATTACATCACGCCGTTATAGGAGGATCAAAAAAAATTGTAGAAATATTATTGGAGCATGGCGCACTGCCCAATGTTTTTACTTCTCAGATGGATGAGATCGAGCTGCAAAAATTATTCGGGAACAATCACCAGCTAACTGGTGCCTATGTTACGCCACTCATGATTGCAGCGGCTGCCGGCAATCATGAAATTACATCACTCTTGATAAAAGCAGGCGCAGATCCAACACAGGGTGAATGCCTTCCTCTGGCACTTGCGTGTATACGAGGACACGCTCCTACCATTAAGCTTTTACTAGCGCTTCAAACTCAACCCAAATTCACAACACGCGAAGAAAACGAGATTCTTACATTGAGTCTACAAAACGGCGCTAGTCTGGAATGCTTACGATTGATCGTAGCGCATCACTGTTTTGATGAAGACGACGGAACAATAAATACCCCATTAGGTGCTGCATTAAAAACCCGACAGGCACCCGCAGTTGCTCTGTTGCTGGCTTATGGCGCACCCATAGAAAAATTCATTTCAGCAAAAAATACACTTTGGGATGACGCTTTCGCAAACGAAAAAAAACCATGGGAATTAATAGATTTGCTCGTCACCACATCCCCTTTAAAAATTAATTCACCAGCTGACTATTTAAATGAAAATTTCTTAATACAATTTTTTGATAATTGTTTCAACCCTGTTCCACTGGCAGCTCTTGGCTTTTATCCGTCATTAGTGGTATCAACTCAAGAAAAACTCAAGAGCTTAC